>NZ_JABRVS010000001.1:303748-607497 GCF_013248905.1 Shewanella sp. VB17 | reverse complement strand
TCAACCCGTAACACAAGATGTAAATGATTGCTCATCACGGCATAAGCGCACACATCTATTGCAAAAACAGCTGCAAGTTCAAGGAGTCTAGACTCAACCCAATCTCGCCTATGCTCATAAGATTGATGCGTATAATTATCAATTCCGCACAAAAAAGCCCTTCTAACACAGCGGGATACACAGTGATAGAAGGGCGTGTCTTCCAAGCTTACTAATGACTTTCTAGGCGTCGGCATAACCCCAACCTCAACAACAAAACCCACTCTATAAAGCCTAGTTAAGAAGTGGTAATTAATCCACTATCTTGGGTGTCTTGATAATTTGCTTTCTTGATAATTTGCTTGGTGTCTTGATAATTTGCTTAAACTTAAATTTTATCATAATTTTGATTAAATTCCCTTCCAACATCTCGCTGGGCCTGAGTACTAGAATGCTGTAGGCTATTAAATAAAATAGAAAAGCAACCGTCATCTTGAGAAATTAGTTCTTCTTCAGAGACAAATGGAAATTGTAAAAAAGACGCAAATTCTGGCGTATAATTTGGGTCATTATTTAAAAAATATGATTTCCACTCATAATATAGATTCATTACTTCTAATAAAAATAAACCTTTATGGCGCAATAACCTTATTGGAAAATATGACAACAAAGGAAACTCATCATTCAACAATTTAGCTAATGGCATAATCAAAGACAGTACCTGCCTAATCTCTTCTGGATCCATGGCAGGACCAAAATTCTTATTAGGATGATCAGACAACTCAGGCGGGCAGCTATCTAAAAATTCATCTAATTTAACATGAATAGCTCTACATATTGATAAAATATCTTCCACATTTTCGGGAGCAACTTCATCAATATCAGGCTCACCATACTTTAATATACCATCAATAGATAATACTAATGCTTCAATCGAGTTCCTAAATGGATAATACAACATATGCTAACCTTTTACTTTTCCATCAATGATCATATCATTAAAATAATTTAACTCGGATTTACTAACACCGAGATTCCATAGCCCCGCATCATCTCCTTCACCACGTTGCTCTATTTTATTACCACTTTCATCGGTCTTAAACTTACCATTTTTAGCCCCCAAGCCTTCAGTATTATATACTGTTCTCTGACTACCAACTTGTCCAGTTAAAGTACTAGCCGATTGATTAGAGCTTGCTCCGTGCTGTTTAATTACTTGACCACGAAACTCTGAGTATTTCTTAGCATCTAGGCTATATTCAACGATCACTTGATCACCTGAAGATGCTTTATTTACAAACACATTTGTTTTCTCGTAATCTTCTGATAAATAAGTTCTATTTTGTTTAGAGTAACGCTTATCAGGAGCCAGTAGTTTAGGTTTTCCTGTATTCAAACTTTTCTCAGCTTCTATTACAGACATTTTTCTATTAACTTTAACAGTTCCATTTGAAGCATCGTAATTAATCCCTTCTGGAAAAGACTGTAATAAAGGGTCTTCATTCCCTTTGCTATTTTTCGGATGCCCTGCCAGCCCCAGTGGATCCACCCATTCCATGGGGTTATGCACATACGCTTGCGGCCTTATCCCACCTGCCATACCTATGGGATCTGGCGTCAGATATTGACAGCTATCAGGATCATAATATCTGTGTCTATTGTAGTAAAGTCCAGTCTCTTGATCATACACTTGGCCCTGATAACGTAAGTCACAATTAACTGGATCGTTGGCCGCTTGCTCCATCGATAACCTGATGGCTCTGTTACTTAGCTGTGAACTTAGGCTTTCACTATTGCAATGACTTTTATGCTCGCCCCACAAGGTTTGCTGGCCGCGCCATTCGATGTGCCCGTCTTCGGTGCACAGCTCCCGCGCCGTTCCTGCATGGTCATTGATAATATAATGCAGCTGCGGCTCTAAGTCTGCTTGAGTTTCATTGGTTTGTTTAACTACTCGTTGCGCTAATGGCCTAAATGAATCCGGCTCATAGATCCATTGGGTAGTATCATAAAGCGTGCCATCGGCGTAACGTTTTTGTTGCTCGATGAGGTTGTCACCGTCCCACAAATAATGGATATTTGTCGCTTGGGCTTCTCTGACCGCTTGCGCCTCATTTCGCGGCTGCTTTATTTTCGCCACTCTGCGGCCAAAGGCATCGTATTGATAAGCCCAGGTATCACCATTTGGCAATATCGCTTTGATTAACCTATCTTCCTCATCCCACAGGTATTGGCTTATTTGCGGCCTAAAACCTTTCTTTTGGGTGATTTTTTCACACACGCGGCCACACACATCATAACGGTAAGTGTGATTGCCTAAGGTCTCGACCCGCCCGCCTTTTTGGTACTTAAGCTGTTTTTCCAGCCGCTTGGCGCTAAAGTCCAATACATTGTTTGTTGAGTGACGGTTTGTTGATTGGCCAGCTTTGCCCTGTAAGCCTCCATCAAACGTCAGCTGACTCACCTCAGTTAAATTTTGCTCTGAGTCATAGTCAAACTGCTTGATTTGCGCTGGGACGTGACTCCATGCTTGCTGCTGTTTATGGTGAGTGATTTGGCCGTTGGCGTTATGCTTAAACTGACTCTTGCCCCAATGGGATTCATCAATTTCGCTTATTCGCGCTAAAGCATCATATTGATAACGGCGCTGTAATGTATGATAACCTTGAGGCTTACTCGGCCCGCGTTGATGAGACTCAAACTGGGTTGCACCGCCAAGCCCTGCATGCTGACCATTAACCTCTGTTAACTGCTGACTGAGTAAATCGCCACCTAAGCTCCACTCTTGCGCCAATTCAAAGCCTTGACCATTACTGCGCAGGGTCTCAAAACCATCTGTATTATGCTGAAATTGCAGCGCGGAATGTTCAGCAATTTGCAGCGCACGTAATTGCCCTTGCTGATAATCAAGTTGCACTTGATAAGGTTCAAAGGCAGTCTTATCAGCATCGCTCGTCAATACGTGACTACGTTGACCTGAGCCATGGTATTCACTCAAGATCACTTGGCCATTAATACATTCACTGATGCGGCGGCCACTGAGATCGTATTCATATTCGACCACCACTGGCTCACTGCGGCAATCGTCACTGGTCGCCTTGATGAGCTGCGAAGCCATATCGTATTCAAAGAAAGTATTACTGGCCACGATGTAGCGCGGCTTACTGCCTTTTTGTTTCGCTAATGACGCGGCAATAGGATCTGATGCACTCACATGTTCAACGGGCTTAAAGGCTTGCTTTTGAATCAAACGTCCGAGGTCATCATAATAAAAACAGAGCTGGGCGCCATCTGGAGTTGTGCGGGCACTGACACGTCCAAGAGCGTCATAATCAAATAGGGTGACGCGGCCATCATAATGCGTTTCTTTAATGATTTGTCCTGCGCTATTGTAATGATAACGCCATTGATGGCGCTGACTGTTGACCACGCCTTCAAATTGCCCCTCCTTGTTATACTTATACTCAGTGGTATGCCCGAGCGGATCCGTACTCTCGATTAAGCTATCAAACGCCCCATAACGATAGCCATATACCTGACCTAAAGGATCCACTACCTTGGTGAGATTACCCTCAATGTCATAATCAAAGTGTTGCTGACTGCCATCTTCAAACACCACATAACTAGGATGCAAAGCGGTATCAGCATAATGCCAACGACGCACCAATGGCTTAGGCCTAGATGCAGATATAGCCCCTGCTACACTGTCTTGCTCAGCATCGCCGTTTGAAACATGAGTGATGCGCTCCGCTAAACGCCCTAAGGGATCATATTTAAAACTGATTTTGTCCCCAAGCGGCGGCGTTATCTGACCAATATGCCCCTGCTCGGTATAGGTAAACCCCGTTTGTAGCCCATCGGGACTCATGCGAATAGTCAGCTGGCCGCGTTCGTTGTACTCATAATGCCAAGCACGCGCTAAGGGGTCTTGCGCCTTAATTAGATTTTGATTGCTATCGTATTCATATTGCCACTGCGCCCCTAACGGATTAGTCACGCTAAGCAATAGGCCATCGTCATCATAATCATACGCTTGGACACTGCCATCGGGGGAGGTAATGCTGCTAACTTGCCCCCAATCATCATAACTATATTGAGTGCGCTCACCGAGGGCATTGACCTCAGCGATTAACTGGTTATCTTGCCATGTTGATAACGTCACATTACCATTGGCATCGATATGCTTAATGATGTTATTACGTTCATCACGATAAAAGCATTGAACGCCTTGATGAGGACTCTTATAAAAAATAATATTTTCGTCATCATCATAACGGGTTTGATCTTGCCAGCTACCATTACTGGCGCGGGTGCTTAACGCTCGGCCTTGCTCATCATAGGTATGCTCGACCCAAGTTTCGCTTAAATCTGACCAACGCAGTAAGTTATCGTTAACATCGTATTGATAATCGAAATTATGCCCCGCATCACCGCGTACCTGAGTTAATTGACCATGACGATTATAGTTAAATGTCGTCAAGGTTTTTAGCGGCCTTCGCTGCGCATCACACAAGGTGAGTGCCATCATGCGGCCGCGCTGCAAGTCAACACGAATACGCTGCTTATCATCGCTCAATAAAATCCACTTGAGCTTAGTGCGCTCATAAAGAAAATGCAGCCGATTACCTTGATTGTCGATCATGTCGGTGAGTAGTAACTGACTTTGACCGCTGCTCTCTTGATGCGTGTCTTGCGCTTTGTCACTCACATGGCTGGACTGAGTAAAACCACTGTGATTAAACCCGAGATAAGTACCATCAAGATGGCGCATATACAAAGCGCCGTCATGACGCTCTAAGCGCCAACTGGGCATATGTGCAGCGCGTTGGCTCTCTCCCTCTTGAGGCAAGGCATAATGCGCCTTCGCCCCTTTATCGTTAGTAAAAATGGCGATGCCATCCTCAAGAGTGAGGCTCACATCCCATGAGCTGCGCCACGTTCGGCCCAATAGGCCACTAATCTTGTCACTGCCTGAATGATAAAAACGCGTATGACTGAGTGCAATAAGCCCTTGTAAACTAAAATCAGTACGCCACTCCACCACGTTACCCGTGGCCATATCAATCGGCTCCCCCTCACATTTTTTCGCTTTCTCTGCAGGCTGCCCATTATTTAAATTTTTGCTTTTCTCGCCATTGATCAGCACTTGGCCGTTATTATTGGCGATGTCATCTTTACCCGCATTAACCGGCTCTATAGGGTTATTGGTGCCTTTAGGACGTGGGCTGCCGGTGAGTTTAGTGAACACTTTATCGATAAACTCTGCCACTTTATCTGAGATCCAAGCTATCATTTCATCGATTTTATCTGCGAGCATTTGCATGGATTTAATCATGCCATCGAAGCCATCTTTAAGTAGCCTCACTATCCAGTTACTCTTGGCGGCATTCGCTAATGCTTGCTTAAGGCCGGCAATAATTTGCTTAAGTAAGTCGAGTGCCTTGTTACCGTATTCTTTAATGCTGCTGGCAAAGCCCGTTAAGTACTTAACCAAATTGCCGTTTGATAGACTGCGCAGCATTTTAATGCCTGCTTGAATGGATTTTGAATCGCTCTTTTTAAGGGCATCAATCACCACATTGCCGGTTTTCTTAAGGGCATCGCCCAAACCAGGCACAAAGCCAACAATCGCTAACGAGCCTAGCGCCCAATGCCACGGGTCGCTGCGGCTACCTTCTTCGCTGTAAGTCGTCCAGCCCCACTTGCCGACATCATACAAATCGATAGCTTGGCCCACCACAGGCACAAAACCTAAGGCGATTTCACAAAATAGCAAGATAGATGCGTTGTCATTAGCGTCACTGCTCACCTCAGCGGGCAAGCTGGTATGGATCTTATTGACCGCTTTTCTCAATGCCACCGAGCCATCATTAATTTGCTCATTAAGCTCCCAAAAACGCTCATAAGCAGGCTCATAGTCATCGGGGATATTTAATAATATGCTGCTATCGTCGACATCAACCTTGCTGTCACTACTGTCATCGGCATCATAAACCAGATAGCCCTTGTCTCTTAAAATCACAAACAGGCTAAAATATTCCCCCGCAATGGCGGCATACTCTGGATTCGCTTGTAGCACAGGATTGTTGATTTTAGTTTCAGGGGCGCTAAATTCATCACTTCCTTCTTCAAGCAATAATTCAAAACTGCCACACCCCATGTCTTGGATTAAACACAGGCCTTTGTCATCTGTTTTACCTTCAATCTTGGCGCTATTACTGTCGGTTAACACAAAAGAGGCGTTCGGCACAGGTTTGCCGTCATCATAGTGATAGTGGATTAACGCAGTACAGCCACATTCAACGCAGCCACCGGATAAAATATTATCTGTGGTAAAGTTTTGTTTTGCCGCCTCTGAGCTGGAAATTAATTCGGCTTTTCTATTTTGATTATCAGTGCCCATGATGACTCGTTTCCCTTCGAATATGACTCGCTAATGTATTCACTATGTTGTCAGTAGTTGATCTCAATATATTGCGCTAGCCTAATTCAGCGAGTGCCGCTTTATGCAGTTTATCCATTTTGGTCTCACTTCCTTTTATTACGTCATGTTTCAACACCGTTTGTGCCCATGGCTCATTAACGAATACATCACCAAAAATGACAGACAAACTCAAAAATCTCACCTTATCTTGAGAGTTGTTAAACCCATAAGAAATCGCCACATTCGTTTGCTGCTCAATAAATTGCTGCATCTTCTCGTCTGACCAATGTAAAGTTTCTGCATGCTGACTATTTAAATGCGCTTGATATTGTTGATGATGAGTATTCACTACCACTTGGCTAAGCGCGGTATGTTGTTGTTCACTAAACACTTGCGGAGAACGATGCACAGGACTGAATTTAGGATCTTTATGTACAAGAGACAGAGACTGAAATTCAGCATTTTCGTCGTTTTTTTCGGCATCTACAAGGGTATAAGCGAGTTGTGTAATAGGACCAAGTAAAGCTTGAGTTTGCTGTAATGTACTCGCTGACAATAAGGTTTGCATCACCAAAAAGTCACTAATCCTAAAGGTTTGGTTATTACCATCAGGCATGCTCACTAAAGTCCACTCTCGCAGATGTCTTATCAGTGCTAATTGTTGTTGATAGCGTGAGAAGTCTGACATGCTTGGCGATAAAAAGACTATCAAGCCCCATCCTTCTTGCACCATAAGCAAGCTTTTCAACTGCGGCCAGTTGTCTTGGGTAATAGGAAAACAATAAGGAGAAATAAATGGATTTTTATCCGCCATATCCCCCCAATATAAGCGGGTTAATGTATCATCACCGTATTGAGCTGCTATATCGGGAACCCGATCATTAAGCACAGATTCCGCCAATACAAATGCACTTTGCTGCTCAATTTTTTTGAGAAAATCTATCTCTGAATACTTTTCAGAATCAATATAATCAGGAAAGCTCAGCGACATATTAATTTTCATCCTCAAGGTAACACCAAGCCAATTGTGCCAATGGCACGGTGATTTTAAACATTTGTCCCTCTTGATCTGCCGCCTCGATAAATAAACTCAGCGCTTCATCAGTCATAAAACGGTAGATCTGAGTTAATAACGGCTGACTTGTATAACCCTTCCAAGTATTCTCCTCCTTGACTTCCACCTTAATCACTTCATCAAGTTGGGTATGAATACGCAGCAAGCCCGTTCCCTCGATAAATGTTTGATCAAACACATCACATAGTGTTCCAGTGCATTCAAGTAATAACACTTGAGGCTCAAATGTTGAGCTTGTGATGGTTAAATCAGGAAAATTATTACTCCCTAATACCTCTAATGAGAACGCCTCAAAGTTGTCCATGTTATTACTCCTTATATTAAAATCTTATTTACTTTTTTAATAAGCTTACTTAAGCGCCATCGCTATGACTTGAGTCATTACTGGGTTCTTTACCTGAGACAGGCGTTTCACCTTCAGCGGGCTTAGCGGATACCTTGTTATCGAAGCGTGCCAGCCAATCAACGTAAGTTTTTGCACTAAAAGTGCCATCCTCACCTTTAAAATGATGCACGTTGTAACGCTCTTTACTTCTTATCGGTAATAATGTGCTACCTAATTGATAATAGCTATCGGGAATATGCTGTAATGCCGGCATATCTGCCGCTTGCAGCATATACACCTCTCCAGCTTGATAGGCTGTCAAGCTTTGCACGCCCTTAAGCGCATCGAGGCCGCCGACTTGAGCCAGATAATCTTGATGCAAAAACGTAAGCCAATTAATGCCCTTGATCCCTTGCTGCAAATTTAGACCATGGCGAATATGATTATTGATGTCCAGCCCGGGAAATTGCTGACTCCAGCTGTACTCGACAGGCTCATGTTGATAGTCATCGAAATGATTATGGGTGGTCGCCAAACTTGCCAAACCGTGCAAAGGTTGCAGCTCTGCGAGCCAACGCAATAACACATCTTGTAAGGTTTCGGGCCAATCGGCAAAGAAGGTGAGCGGAAAATTAATCGTCAGCCAAGACAGATCACCTTGCTTATCTTCTCTGGTAGCATTGGCTAAAATATTAAAGCGAATATCGCTGGCATCGCGATGGTGCTCGCCGCCATGGTAAATAAACTCCCACGGCTCATCACCTAAGGTGGGCAGCCAATCATGGGGGCTGGTATAGGCCTTGCTAATATCGGGGTGCTTGTGCAGGTTCTTCCAAGCGCCTGTTTGCGGGTTAGTGGTCCAATTAAGCTTACCCGCCATCATGGTTTGATAATCAGTTAAAATATTGAGCACAGCTTGACGTTTTTCAGGCGAGTTGGCGTCTCGAAAATAAAAGCTCACGTTTAAGCAAGTGCTCATTAGCACTGTATCTGTTTCTGGACACACTATGTCTTCAAAGTAGGATAAGTCTTCAAAGTAGGATAACTCTTCGCGATCGGCTATTGCAGGCTTAATAGGCATTGGCTTAAGCGCCATTGCTATGACTTGAGTCATTACTGGGTTCTTTACCTAAGACAGGCGTTTCACCTTCAATGGGCTTAGCGGATACCTCTTTATCGAAGCGTGCCAACCACTCAAAGTATCCCTTACCACTGAAAGTGCCATCCTCACCTTTAAAATGGTGGATGTTATAAAGCTCAGTGTTTCTAATTGGCTTTAAGACTGCTCCTAATTGATAATAAGTCTCGGGAATATGCTGTAATGCCGGCATATTTGCCGCTTGCAGCATATACACCTCTCCTGCTTGATAGGCCGTTAAGCCTTGCACTCCCTTAAGCGCATCGAGGCCGCCCACTTGAGCCAGATAATCTTGATGCACAAAGGTGAGCCAATTGATGCCCTTGATCCCTTGCTGCAAATACAGACCATGATCAATATGACCACTGATGTCCAACCCGGGGAATTGCTGACTCCAGTTATACTCAACAGGCTCATGTTGATAGTCTTTAAAATGATTGTGGGTGGTCGCCAAACTTGCTAAACCGTGCAAAGGTTGCAGCTCAGCAAGCCAGCGCAGTAACACATCTTGTAAGCTCTCAGGCCAATCAGCAAAGAAGGTCAGCGGAAAATTAATCGTCAGCCAAGACAAATGGCCTTTATTATCTTCCCAAGCGGCATTGGCTAAAATATTAAAGCGAATATCGCTGGCATCGCGGTGATGCTCACCGCCATGGTAAATAAATTCCCACGGCTCATCAGGCAAACTGAGCAGCCAATCATGGGGGCTGGTATAGGCCTTTTTACGCAAGTTCTTCCACGCGCCCGTTTGCGGGTTGGTGGTCCAATTAAGCTTATCTGCCATCATGGTTTGATAATCGCTTAAAATATTGAGCACAGCTTGGCGCTTTTCAGGTGAGTTGGCATCTCGAAAATAAAAGCTCACGTTTAAGCAAGTGCTCATTAGCACTGTGCCTGTTTCTGGACACACTAAGCGCAGCTGCTCTTCTAGTGAGCTGTCAGTTTGATTGTTAAGATTCATCTTTATTCACTTACCTTGTAAATTGTTATATTTGCCTGCCATGTTAATAGCTTATTTGGGTAATGCCCCATGATAACGCGTTACTAATAACACGTCGCTATCGCGCTGGCCTAACTAGGCACGAATATGCATCATCCCCGACTTTGCCAAAGGCTGGGTCAAAGACAGGCCTAAAAACTGGGGCTAAGCACAGGCACGGCGACCGCCGCACCACTTAAGGCGCCGACCAGTCTGGCTCCAGATCGCGCCACCGCCCCACCCACGACAGGGAGCAGCGCATCATCGGCTTGGGTGATCCCCGTAGGCAACACATCATCGAGTACCAGCACCGCAGCGGCTAAAACCCCAGCGATGACAATACCGGTATCCACTAAGGGATTGCTGTCTTGTCGGTCTTTTTCTTGCTGCCACGCCTCTTCAAGTTCAGAATGGGGCGCCGCTATGGGTTTAGGCTGAGTTGTGGGCTGCTTTTTATCATCGCAACCACACTTACTCGGGGTCATCTCGGTAAGTTTATCATCACCTGTCATCACATCTTTACCGGCAATCTCTTTATAGGCTTTTTCTTGTCCTATCCCCCATTTATCGCCGGGAAACTTAATCTCCACCACTTGCTTAATGTTATTTTGACTGGGCACTTGGTTAGCAGCATTAGTGATAACCACATCGGGAATGCGTAAATCCCCTTTCGAATAGGTCTCGATGTCATTTTGGCTGAGCATTTTTTTTACTCGATTGAACCTATGGCCAAAATTACTGATAGGCGCTGTAGTATCTTCACCTTTTTTATCTTTTATCATCAAGGGGCTAGGCGGACTCGCTTTCATATAATAGCCCACTTCAGAGTGAATACTTTGGCCTTGACCACTGGCACGTAGCCAATCTAAGCCTTTATTGACGCAGGCTTGCTTGAGTTCCACCTTGACGGTTTTACCTTTAACCACTCGCTCTGACATATCTGGAGACTTGTTACATACACAAACAAAAGAGCATAAAATAGCCAGCTCCTCATTTGGCCCACCGGGACAAGTACTGCAACTTGCACTGTTCATTACACGTATCCTTGTTGTATTAGTGGCGCCTGCACTGTGTCCATTTGCATGGCGTCAGCGTCGACTATCATCCAACTATGGGTATGGTATTGCTCGCGCACTTGTTGATGATAAGCTTGGGTGTCGTAAAAGCGCTTTAAGGCATGCTGCAGTGGAAGAAAACTCATGGAAGCCATAAATTTAGGATGTTGGTAAAATTCACTCCCAATGAGAAAGCGCAGTAAGGAAAATTGCTCTTTAGCACGAACCGAGCCTTTAGGTGCGACTTTAGCAGCTAATTGTATACCTCTATCAAGACTAATTATCGTTGCGCCATGGGATAAAGCTTGGCATTTTTCGGGTGCTAATTTATATAGCTCTACCGCTAACTCAGTTAATCTAGTTTGATAAAAAAGATGATTAATAGCTTCGACTTGTTCAGGATCCATATGAAACCAAGGAGCTGAAGGTAACAGATTATCAAGGCTGACATATTGTTGTGTCTGAGTCATAACATTTTCAATCAGGGTTTGATTAATCATTTGTTGCACAAACTCGGCGCTGCTAACTTGCTGCAGGTAAATAGCCAGACATGGCCCCAATAATTTGGCGCTATCTTCATTATCAAAGCTTGGATGACAGAGCATCAACTTGAGTATTTTAGGCTCATAAAAGCGCAATAAAGTTTCACTGTTACCTGGCAAATACACGCTCATCCAAGCTTGCCAATGCTCAAGTAACGGCGTTAATGCTAATGGGCTAATGCATAAAAAACCCCAATCTGGCGTATCATTCTGTAAAGCACTCTGCAATAACGCATCACCAAATCCCCCTTCAATGACTTGAATAACCAAAGGCGATAAGTCATTGAGGTAACTCATGGGCGTATCATGATATAAATATTGCCACTGCTCTGGATATTGGTGCGCGAGTACATGCCAATTCGACCAAAAATTTGCATCTTTTGCGACGTCAAATACTAAGTAAAGCTGGGATGACAAGGAAGCTGATTGTGTTAACAAATCCATTAAACTTGCCTCTTTAGCCAGATTGACTTGCTGTAAATCTGCGGCTAATCCATCCAACGACTGCTTAGGTTTTCGCTTTAACATAGGTAGTTTCTATTCTTTGTCATTACCCGCTCCCTTTATTGTTTAGCTGCGGCTTCACACATAGGTACAAATGCTTTTCCTTGAGTTGCGGCTTGGGTTAACGCCTCACGCTGTGCTGTAGTTTCAAGGAAAGACTTTTGCCATTCCATGGCCAGCGGCTCAAGCATAGGAGTAAACTGCGCGAATGGAGCATGAGATTTCGCCGCACCTTCAGCGCATTTATGATCTTTTGATTGATAAGGGGTGTCGCCAATTAACACATCACCGGAGCCAGCCTCGACATTGCCGCCACAGTCGATAGCATCGCCCACTCGCGCCGCGGCTTTACCATTGATAGATACTGTCGATGAGCCAGCGGCAATACTGCGCCCATGAACGCCATGGGGCATGTTAGGGCAAGGACACATATGCAATAGTACTGTATCGCCTTGACGGGCAGCGGGCATGCCATTAATACTGACATCGCCACTGCCTGCCATAATGGGGGTCGCAGGCATACAGCCATGACCGGCTGCACTGTCACCAAGTCTGGCTGCTTTAGGCATCATGACTCCTTGTCTTTATTACATTGTTAGCCATTATCTCATCAACTTCCTTTAGCGCTTATCTGCCGGATCGGGCAAGGTCGGCTTACTCGGCTCTTCAGGCGTGACGCTTTGCGGCGCACTGCCTTGACCCGCTGAGCCACCTTCGTTGATTTTGACCTTGCTGCCTGAAATGGTTACCCCACCTGAGTCTATGGTAATAAAGCCACCTGGCCCTTTAATGGTTAAAGCGGTTCCCGCTTCCAGCACAATATTACTGGCCTTTAAATAACTGTCTTTATTGACCACCATTTTATGATCGCCGCCGATGGTTTTCTCCTCAGAGGCACCAATGCTCATGCTATGGCTACCATCGACTTGGGTGACCATCCCGCCCCCTATGATACGCTTTAAGCTGGCGGTCACTTTTTGGAACAGGTTTTTACCTACCGCTTGATGCTTATCACCGCGTATTTCTTCGATGCGATCTTTGCCCACTGTGCTGTGCTTGGTTTGTTTAACCAAGGAAAACTGATCGTTTTCAACACTTAAGTGATGATCAAAACCGGTATTTTCACGGCGATTATTACCCACTATGATGTCGAGATCTTTCTGACCATGGACAAAAATCTGCTCGCGGCTAGCCTCATCTTCAAACCTTAATTCGTTAAAGCCTTCGCCTTTATGGCTTTGGGTCTTTAATACCGTGCGGGTTTTATGATTGGGCAATATATAAGGCGTGGTATTAGTCGCATGAAACGTGCGTCCCGTAATAATCGGCTGATCGGGATCCCCTTCAAGAAAGCTAACAATCACTTGATGGCCAATGCGCGGAATGGCCATCATGCCATACTGCGCCCCCGCCCAACCTTGGCTTACTTGCACCCAGCAACTGGCTTGGTCGTCATGTTGGCCTTCACGATCCCAAGGAAACTGCACCTTGACGCGACCAAATTCATCACAAAAAATCTCTTCCCCTTTTGGCCCCACCACCGTCGCCTTTTGCGGCCCAGTGACAAGTGGCTTCACTTTGGGTTTTGCCTGCCACGCATTATTCGCGGGGATCGCTTCGAATTCATTAGTATAACGAGTCGGCTTTGCGGTATTAGCTTCTTCGGCTGCTGCGCCTTGCTCACCGTTATGGGTGACTTTGGTTAATACCCAATCACGATTGAAGGCTTTATCACTGTGCTCGACTAAAGCAAACTTAGCACCCGAGATCGCCTGCATGATATTACTGTGGCCTGTAGCCAACTGGGTGTGACGGCGTAAATACTCTTGCCGTACTTGGGTGATAGGCTTGCCTGTAGTATCGTCTTTATAACGCCCAGGGTAATCAAAGTGCTCATAATCTTGTCGCTGAAACGCTAATTGTTTACCCGTACTGCTTTGCAAGAAACTGTATTCGGGCTTTTTAAAGCTCTGATCTTTTAGCGTAACGATAGCGGGCTTGATTTGATGTTGGTAGCTGAACTGACGTACAAACGGTAATTCGGCCGCACCGCCACTTAAGGCGTTATAAGGAAAAGGCTTAGCTAATGGACTGAGCTTAGTGGTGCTGTCACAAAATATCAGTGTGTGCTTGTCTTCGCTGTGCTCAAAATAATAAAACAGGCCAACTTCGGCGGCTAAACGGCTGACAAATTCAAAATCCGTTTCACTGTACTGCACGCAATATTCACGCACCTCGGATTCAAAACGGGGATCACAGGTAAAAGCGTGATCGCTAATCCCCATCTCATTCAGTAAGGTCGAAATGATGGCCAGCACATTTTGCTGTTGGAATATGCGGCTATTTTTTCGTAATTTTAGCCGTGATAAAGCTGGCACTAAGGTAATGTGATATTGAGTATGTTGATGACCAGTATCAGCTTTACTGAACTGACTCACTACGCCATGTACGTGACGCTCAACGCTGTCACCTTGGCTCCAACTCATTAATCCCGCTTGATCGACAATGGCTTCGGGCGTCAAATTATCTAGCCGACTTAATAGCGTCAGTTTGACTTCAAATGGTCGTGATAAGCGTTCAACAAATGTAAAATCCAGTACATTAAAACTGGTTTCATCTAAACCTTGGGCCTTAAAGTGAAACCGTAATCCGGAGCCTAACAGCGCCATACCAATATCCTTATTTCAAATAAAGCCAATATTCATTTTTGTATGTATACATGAGTAAAAGCAGGGGTTAAAAAGCTTAATTAAATTGTCTAACCTTTGATTTTTCTCGCATCGTTTTTAATGAAATGTGCCATTTTTCACCTGTAAATATGGCAATAACAGCGGTGCACTAAAGGCGTTGATAGCGATGAGTGCGCCGCGTTAATCATTAACATTGAGTACTGCTCAAGTACAAGCTCAAGCAGTTATCAAATGCTTATGCTTCGATCGGCTTACGCCAATCATCAGCACCTGAAGTACCTGAGATCAAGTGATCGAAATTAATTTTACGATATGACATTGATACTGTGATCAATTGAGTGAAATCCGCTTTAGCTGGATTTTGGCAATGAGGCATGTGACATTGGATATCAACAATAGTGGCGCCTTCAAGCTTAGTGCTGAAGTAATGCTCTTGCTTACCTTCAATTGAAGTGCGGTACCATTTAAGCTCAACTTCAGTGATTTTCTCACCGGTTGCCAATGAGTTGTACATCAAAGGTACAGCTTTGTTCAAGGCCACGGTAAATTTAAATGGCTTGTGAACGCGTTGACCTGAAGGCATACCTGATTGAGGGTCAGTAGGCACAGTCACGATGTGATCAAACTCTTGAACCATCATCTCATCTTCATGACCTTCAACAAAAATATCACCCACAGAATCAGCGGTAAATGCACCTTCAGTGATATGACCCTGAGTTTCGCCTTTGATTGAGATATAACATGGTGTTGGCATAGCAATTCCTTTTATTAACTATTATTTAACGATGCACATTATTGTTATCGTGTGGCGCAACATAAAGCAAACACCATGCCAAACCGTAAACCATTGAAAAACAAGACTATAAAAAATAATGAATATTAGCTGGGCCATATTTGGCCCAGAGCTGAGCAAGATCTTGCCCAGCGGGCAATAAATGGCCCAGCTTTTTTATGGAAAATTCACTAAGGGTTGGTAATTTGGTTAAAAGTCAAGATGTAAATATGAATAAAAAGCGCTTCTCACAAAAAATGAGAAGCGCTTAAACTACCTATGCGGCAGTATGATGCATTAACATAAACATCGAAACGATTGTTTTTATTTTCAACTGCCTATTCGGCAGGTCACCCTTGGGAAGCAGCAAAGCAAATTTTTTCAGGCTTTTCAGCTGCCTATACGGCAGGTCACTATTTTACGGTGCAAATTCCTTTTGGTCAGCTCTTTTCAGCTGCCTATTCGGCAGGTCACTCTATTTTACGCAAATAAGCAAACTTTTTCTCTCTTTTCAGCTGCCTATTCGGCAGGTCACACAGCCATGGTGTTTTCAAGCGATTCACGGTTCTTTTCAGCTGCCTATTCGGCAGGTCACCGATAGTGATAGCGTCTAATGTTTGTGCGGCTCTTTTCAGCTGCCTATTCGGCAGGTCACTCATTTGGGCACACCGAAACAAACCCCTGACGCTTTTCAGCTGCCTATTCGGCAGGTCACTCACCCCTGTAGCATTTGCAAGTGACGGGCTTCTTTTCAGCTGCCTATTCGGCAGGTCACTATAAACATTAAAGACTTTCATCTTCAATTTCAATCATTAATCTGGACATTAACTATTTACCCTATTTTTTAACCAATGTTTTATATAACTAATAAAACAATGGGTTACAAACATATTAAAAAATAGGGTCAACAGGGCGGATATAAGTTTGATAGATCTGGAACTGTCCCTCCCAGCAGCTGGTTTGTCGCTAAACCGTATTGATTAAACTCAGCCTCTGCTCGTAACTCGATGCTTTCTTTTTGAACGTGCAAAAGAAAGTCTTGATCTGTACTCTTACTACCCAGAGCTACACAATGAAATATACCCACTTCTCTTGGCTCACTGTTCTTTTCTGGATTAAACACCTCTCCCCTTGATATGGCACGCTTTTCGAGTCGTTTCAAACGTCTTCTCGTTTCGCTAACAAACAGCTTGGCAATACCTTGATTACGCTTAAATCTCACCTCACCACAATCTTCAGGAACCTGCTCAACCTGGCCAATTTGAAAATAACCGTATTCTTGCATATCGTGAAAATAGCCTTGCTGTTTGAGATCATTTAAAACGGCGGGATCGGTATGAACAAAGGCAATAACATCGCCAATTGACGCATCACTCCAAGCAGGAAAACTCACACCAAGGCCTTGAATATTATGCTTGCAAATATAACCATGCATAATTGAAATACAGCGCCCAGTCAGTAGCGACAAATTTGCTTCTTTTGGTACAAATCGCACCATAAAAAAATACCTTTGCATGCTAAACCTTCTCTGTCGTTTTTGCGTTGTTTTTAGCTTCTGCCTTTTTCTGGAACATGCCGCCTTTTATCAAGACAGCAAAGAGATAGTAGATATTTGGGCTTATTGATAACTCAGAATTTACAATCTGTCGCTTAAGCTCATCAAGATAGCGCTCAGCATTAACAAACAAGGAGTAAAAACTTTGAGCAGATTCTGGCGAGCGACGCGCGATACCTAACTCTTTATCAGCACCATATTCGTGCACTCGCAAGCACTTAGTCGCGCCATCATCCCACCAGTCATCGATCGATTGCAATGCTGCACCGATTTTTACCGAGTTAAAACTCACCGCATAACGCCCATCGATACACTTTACTTTGGCAAATTGTTTTGAGGCCTCACCTTGCGCTGCTTTTTCACCAAAAGTTTGGCTTGGATAGATCTCTTGGCAAAATGCCGTTTCAATTTTAGCGGTGAACTCAGCATGCCAAAATACACTAGGATCGGTTAATGCTTTATGCAGCTCTTGGCTTAACTCGTCTAACACCTGTTGGGCATCAGCAGGCCAACAACTCCCCCAAGCAAGTTGTCGGGTATTGGCGATTTGATAGTTATTTCCTAAGCTGGTTTTGATCTCAATTTGAGTATTCCCCGTGTTTTGGTTACGCGATAACCAAGTCCCTAATAACAGATTTTTACAATATCGTTTTGCTAACTCTTGATAACCGGCGCACTCATTAAATGCAGTTGCTAGCTCTTCAAGCAAAGCAAAGACTTCAGGGTTACTACAACCCGAAGGCTTAAGTGAATTCGCTTGCACTCTCAATGAGAAACGACAATAGATATGTTCGACATTGGGCGGAACGTAACACTCCTCAAGGATAAGGGGATTACAATGAGCTAAATCTTGAGGGGCTAAATTTTTAGGCTTGAATTGAGGCGTGAAGGCTTCGGTAAAGCCAGCTTTTTGACCACGAATTCGATTAATTTCAGCTTCGAGAGGGACAAAGTCATTCCCATCGGTTTTATAAAAGAAAACAGCCTTACCAGGGTACAAGGAGCGGTCATACTTTAAAATATTACATAACTTCATAAAGGTTCCTTAAATCCGCTTCATCAGCATTGAAGTCTCTTTAATGTCGAGCATCCAAAACGCTCGTCTGAAAAAATGACTCATCCCTTGTAACCTTATCTCAATAGCAGTAGCACACTCAACCACGCCTATCACAGGTTCGGCATAACAATGTAATGGCTCTAACGAATGCTCTCTGCTTTGGGGAACTCCTAACAACTGATAGCCTGACATTAGCGGACACAATGAAGTGTTGTGCTTAAGCAATAGCAACAATTCACTCAAACTACTTATGGTATACCTACTTGGCATAATCCATTTGCCAGACACAGGAAGCCGTCTTAGCTTAGCGTAAAGCGCAGCTTCACTATGATAAAGCTCACACCATTCATCCACTGAGCCTAACTCAGGAGGATGCATCACCCCACCGGCAAAATTTGCTGGAAAGCTCGCCTTTATGACATCAGAGTGATGATCTAATGTTTCTAAATCTTGTTCATAGCCATCAATATGAACCACGAGATCAAACACTAAATCGCAATGTCGATTATCTATTATCCCAGCCCGTCTAAATTGATTTTCCTGTTGCCCTTGCATGCCAAATTCAGGCAATTTTTTACCCGCAACAGCCGAGTATTGACTAATAAACCATGCAAAAGAGGTCATGCGTAACTGAGTGCCTAGCCTTTCGTTCAATCTACGCTGATAGTTATGCATCATGCCCCAAACAGCGGTTAATGAAGGTATACCGACACAATAAGGGTTAGATAATGCTTGGGCATCAAATACACGAATATCTTTCAAATACAGGTAACGCTGCTGAAATTCTTGATCAATATCTACTGTCAAAGTATCTGATTCATGTAAAAGCTTGCTTAACAGCCATTGCAAACTGCTTTTAAGCGGCTTTATTAATTGATGGTGAAAGGCATAGTTACTGGTAGTTGCTGAATACGACATCACCGAATTTAACAAGCTAAGTAGAGGTACAAGTAAATCAGATAGTTGCACATCCTCAAACGTTAAAAACTGATACTCTAACGTGTCAGATATTCCCTCTAACTCTGTCGGTGATAACTTACTTTCCTTAACCGCTAAACGCCAATGCAGAAGCGGCGCCAACCACTCAGCCAAACTTGCTCTTATCTGTTTATGGCACGCTAACTTCTGCTGTCTACGCTGCTTTAACGCTAATGCTAAGCCACTAAACAACAGGCCTTCGAGCGCCTTTGTAAATCTAGACTGTGATAATACCCTTTGATTTAATATTGTTTGCCCCGCTTGCACTTTAGATAAGTAAGAATCCTGTAGTCCGTGTGTTTTTTTATCAATACGGGGTGGATAATTTAACGCTTTAACATTGCCGCCAAGAGAGGCTGCTAACTCGCTAACAGCTGCTGGACGGGTAAACTCAATGTTAGTGTATCGACCATTCTTTTTTATTGCAGCTTGCTGAATTTCTGCTTGAAGTGCATGACTGACGACAGGCGTTATCGACACATAAGTGTTACGGTATGGCATGCGAACTTGAGCAGAATATTTATCGACATTTTGAGGGCTATCCTCTGCAGGTAAACACGCTTGCACCCTGCCGCACAAATTTACAAAATGCTTTACGTTCATGCCCAGAGCTTGAAAAGCCACTTGCCACTCTTTAGGTAATTTTGGCAATAACGTCGCAAGACAATAGCTTTGGTTTTGCCACATAAACTGACAACTAAACAACTTAGATAGATTCACTTTGGCGCTGTCATGAGACCAACCTAAGGCTAATTCACAATTAGCGCTACTCAATACATGTGGATGTAAAACAGGGGTGGGAGCGAGTAATCTTTGCTTACTCACGCGTATATCTGGATATTTTAGATTGTGTGTATGCAACCATGACACCTCAGCAATACAGGCATCAATATGAGTATCATTATTGAGCGTTGTTTTTGCCAGTCGCTTATCAAGCAGATCATCAACCCGTTTTCTCGGATACGTCAGGTTAAGCAGAATAATTAATGCAGACAGCTCATATCCAGTCACATCTAACGGCTCGATATAGGCGGTAAAAGCTCGCCTTAAAGCCAGATCACGCACTTGAATATCTTCTATCTCTAATAAAAGGTTTATATGCGGTTTATCTACCATGCTGATAAGTACATCCCATGTCTATTTACCCCAAAACTCGCTTGGTACTCGACGACTTGCCTTAAATAAAAAACACCAATATGCGGATCGATCCGCTGTTGCATTTTTTGGCGCGGTGCCGAGGTTAACACTCCATCTTGATAAAGCCGATACACTTGCTCATGGGTGGTTGATAACAACACTGAAGTTTCAGCTACGCTGACAAGCATATCGGCCACATTAGGCTTGTTTGATTTAGGATGTAACTCGACTAATTTATGCAGATAGTCCATCAAAGCGGTATAGATAAAATGAGGTACCGTATCCTCAGGGCGTAAACACTGAGAATAGATAATTAACTCACCGTAAATAAACCTAAACGAAGTGCGATTAAACAAGTCAATCAACTTCAGCTCAGCCGTAGACGTTAACTCATCTAACTCTCGATAAAAATTTTCTGGCCACGCTGCAAAATAGTTAACAGAATCATTCGCCATACATTCTGTATTTGGCGCATCACGCTTCTGATACCAAAGCAAAGCGGCCAATCGATGAGTAACAGAAGTGCCCAAAAAAAGAAGAGGGTTATTAGATAAAGCGTCACCTTCAAACAAACTACGTGGCAGCACACAAGCGTGACTCTTGGCTTTCACACTCGAGGCTGTCGCAAACTCAAAACCACAAGTGCAATAAGTGATCGACTCATTCTCGATATAGTTGATAGGAGTATCACATTCAGGGCAATGATGCAGCAATTCACACTCATGCTTAGCGCACGCCTCAACAGGCCTAATATGCCAAGCTTGCCGAATATAAGGCTCATCTTGCAAACACTGAGGACAAATAGGCACACTCTCAACCCCATCTTCTCCTCCGTAGCGAATAAAACTCAACGGAATATCGACACCATTACGGTGCACTGCCGATAGACTTCCCAAAAACCTTCTATTAGATCTTAGTAAGGCCAGTTTTTGTAATTCATAGTTTGGCAAATCAAGTAGGGATTCTAGCAAGCCTAATGCCCGCATTCTAAAGTGACTGTTGTGCTGAGCATGATAAACATTGAGACGTTTTAACTCGATAGGAAAAGCCCCGTGGGCTTCAAAATCTAACTCATGCAGCTCCTCACGAATCGCTAAACTCAGCTGCTGATAGGAGTCAAAGAAATTCTCCGCCACGACGCGCAGTACGTAACTCTCAAGTGACTCATCACTGAATGCACGAACTTTAGGAGAAAAAAGAAAAGCCATAACCACCAAAAAACTAAGGAATTCTTAGTTAAAAGATAACGATTATTTATACTCAAGGCAAGAAAAACTCTTGCCAACCATTTAAAGTTGGACCTTTAAATGGTTAGTACCTCAGAATACAAAATTGCGACATTACCATAGCATTACAACGTTTATCCTAATTTTGCCCAAATAATTTAAGTACCAAGGTTAACTGTCGAGCTTGCTGTAACCATAACTGCAATCTTTGTTTTCACTTCAGTATAAATATCAACATCTACTTCTGGTACTGATAGTGAAATAATCAGTGCATATCTAGCCTTTGAGTCCCAACGCTGATGAGATGGTCGAGTCCTCCACCAACCATTAGCTGGAAAAATTGCAATTTTTCCACGATCAGCAAGTTCTGCAGCGCTACCTTTCCAAATATCTTTATGAATAGAGCCTTTATGACGATTAGCTGCCCCTAACGTCCAATTGGAGTCACTTGGCGAATCATCTGCTTTATCACCTTCGGCAGCGGCATTAATTCGCCTCTCAAAATCGAACTCTGATTCTTCAGGCCGTTTTACATCAAAACGTAGTTGATGACTAGCATAACTATACTTATTCAAAGTATTGCGACTAGACGGATTAGGTTCAACGAAATAAGAAAGTGTAATAGTCAGTTCAACATTGGCTTCAGCAATTGCTTGTAAAGCCTCTCTAGGCCATGGTAAATCAAGTAAATGCATGTCCTTTGTTTTAATTGAACCATTTGATTTATGGAAGGGTTGAAGCTCGTCCTGTATAACTAATGAAAGAGAATTGTTCGCAGTTTTAATGGCCTTTTCTAAATTTGGGACCCCAAAGCCAACCATCCGAGTCAACTTGCTCATATCCCCCTTTTTGATATTCTTATCTGAACGTTTTGCTGAAATTATAGAGTACATTTCATCGGTCCATTCAGCGGAATGAACTGTTAACGCTCGGATCGTTTCAGGCCATAAATTTGAATATTCAGCCTTTACTTGAGCAGTAAAACGAGCAGCAAGTGCAGTAGCGGCACTAGTTGCATTACTGGTTTGGAAGTTTCTTTGCGAAAAGTCATGATGAGTTGTTAGTAAATGAAAATCAAAAATATCGTCTCGGTAATCATGTTCACCTTTTCCAATATTTCCACCTTCGAAAACCACCTCAGGCTTAATCGGTGCGTTTTTCCTATCCCAAACAATAGAGGTTGTACTGTGAGGAGATAGACCACCCACATTAGCCAGTGGGTAGTAATCGCTAGATTCAGAAATAATTACTTTGTTCGTGTATGCTCCCACACTAATTACATTCCACGCTTGAGCTGGATCGTGCATATCCTGAGCTTGATTAAAGTCAGGATATGGAAATTGCTCAGGAGTGAAACAATTAAACGATGTGTTCCCTGCACAAATGGTAAATAAACGTGGGTTTTCACCTTCGCCTAAGTAATCTACAGCTAACGAGTCCAGCGAACTAGACCAAGAAGATGGTCGACCTCTATTTGTTTCAGTATTGGCTGACAGCGACATTGAAAATGTACGGTCTCGACCAGGATTAGCAATCTCTGCGATCGAAATAGCATCAGAGGTTACTCTTCCTAAAGGCTTATCTTTATTATCACCATTTTGAGCAATAACTCTTACCGACTCTAACTTGTGATTAATGGTCTCTCTTAAATCAGAACCAAGGATATCAGTTAAATCTCCCCACATAGCAAGACCAGCTATTCCAGTCCCATGACCTTGGGTATCTATAGCAACTCTATCATCAGTAATAGTTAACTGATCATTGGTTCCTGCAAAGGGAGATAACAATGGATGCTCAACATTAACACCACTATCTAAAATACAAATGTAAGGTTCGCTGCCACTGTTCGGTTGATCTAAGCGAGATAACAAATCTTGTGACCATTGCTCTTGTTCTTCATTATCTGTGGAATCAAAAAAGTCAGTAGTAACTTTAGGAGCCCTAATTTCAGCAACCCGACTTAACAGCAATGTACTATTAGCTAATTGATTTTGGGTCGCATTAACTTGAATCACTGTATGCTCAGGAAATCGTAGTTTATGTGGTGACACAACAATCTCAAGATCGTCTGCGATTAAAGTAAAATCGGAAATAATTTTTCCATAATTATTTGTTGATTCTCTGCTTTTTTTCGGGGTAGATATCCACACTTCCCACCATACTATCTCGTCTTTATCATCAGGTAAAAATGAATCATCATCAGACCAAATAGCAGCGAAAGCAGCAGTACGAATAGATTGTATAGTATTAAATAAGTTTTTATGTTTTTTCTGAGATAGGTATGCTTCTATTTTTTTCTCAAATTCATTCAACTTGCCATCAGGAACAAAAACCGTCGCAATATTCTTTGTAAGTTCACCATCCTTAATAACTTTAATATTATGGAGGTCAATACCATGCGTAGCATTAGCAAGGCTTTCAAATGCAAGATCAATATCTGGAAAACTTTCAAATTCAACCTGAATACCAACCCCCATTTGCAATGCAATATCAGCAGCAGAATTTTTCAGTGCACTCAGTTGAGTTGTAACAGTTGCAAGGTCGCCTCGTAATTTTCCACTATGTACCTGACAATCTTGTTCAGGAATAGGAACTGGAAGAATACGCCGACTAGGGGTCGTAAAATTCTGAGATGTGGCAATTGAGTTAAGGAAGAAGTGGGGTTTATTAAAAGCGTTATTCGCCATTAAGTTTCCTTATTAAATGGTGAAATGCTGGCTAATGCTTTTCCTATCTTCAATCGCTTGTTGCAGCATAGAGATAGTAATCGATTTATAGTCATGAATTAACATTTCTTTAATTGCGTCATTAGCAGCAAGAGTAATTTCAGCATTACTTAAGCCATCAGACATTAGAACTAATTTTTTCCATGAGAAATTTTTAGCAACGTAAGAATGTAGGCGGGATTTAAATAATGAAACGATTTCATCTTCAGATGGTAATTCGTAACGAACCACATCATCAAATCTTCTAAACAATGCATGATCAAGTGCTTCAAGATGGTTAGTAGCACAAACAATTACGCTATTTGAATCATCTTGTTCAATCATTTGTAAAAAGCTATTTAAAATACGCCTAGCTTCACCTACATCATTATTTGAACCACGATGAGAACCTAACGCATCAAATTCATCAAAGAAATAAACGCCTCTAACATCTCGAATTGCATCAAATATTTGGCGTAATTTAGCGGATGATTCACCTAAATATTTTGTGATAACTGCGTCAAGACGAACTTCAAATAGAGGAAAGTTTAATTCTCCAGCAAGTACGGAAGCAGTAAATGTTTTACCTGTTCCCGGTTTTCCTGCTAAGAGTAATTTTTTTCTTGGTGATAAACCGTAATTTTTTAGCGTAGAAAAATGTTTTTGCTCTTTCACCAAACGTTCTAGCCTGTCTTTCACGTTTGAAGAGACAATAAGGTCATTAAATCGTAACTTTGGGTGACTTGTTGTTAATAGACCAGTAGAATCCTTAACGCTATTTGCTATAGATACAGGCAGATTATTAAGGCTCTTTTCTTTGGCTTTATCTACTAATTGTTTAAGCTCTTGAGCAAGCTTTCCATGCCCATTTCTTGCTTCATGAGCGGCAACCTGAAGTGCGATAGATAAAAACCTATCGTCATCTTTGTCTATGTGCGACTGCATCAATGCTTTAATTTGGGTTGAACTAGCCATGAAAATAAATGCTCGAGAGTAAAAGGTTTAACATTTAGTAGTATACCTTAAGGAACTTTTTTCTACTATTTACTTAAACGAAAATAACTCAAAATCGAATAAATAGCCCCCTCTACACTCACTCAGGACTAAGTTTGGTTATCTGTTCTAGCAAATCTTCCTTATCTTCATCACTCATCTTATCCAATAAACACAGCAATTCGGCTGTGCTTTGTGACTCACAGAAAAAATATGCCACAGGTACGCCTAACTCATCAGCCATCGCCTTTAGGGTTGCATAATCAGGGGTATGCTTACCTTTTTCATACTGATTCATACGGGCACTCGCAGAGCCAACTTCCATGCCTAGCTGAATGCCCAGTTGCTTTTGGCTAATCCCCTTAGCTGTTCTTGCTTGCTTAAGCCTAAAAGGGAGTGGGTTGATAAATTTATTTGCCACAAGTTCAACATAGTCGGTTCCTAGTAACTCAGATTGTCTTAGTTTTTTCACTTAAGGTATACTAAGGAATCCTTAGCTTTTTCTGTGTACTTGTCAAGTTATAAACTAAATGAGGCAAGTCTAACGAATAGGTGGGAGTGTTATAACCAAAATGAACGCACTAAAACGTCAAGGAGTGGCATATTAGATATTGAAATTATTAATAATTGGTAGATGTTGTGGTTGAATCAATGATACGTATAAATGAAGTACTGCTTAGTCTTTTAGCGAATAAAAGGCTTAAGCAATTTACGACTATTGAACTGAAAAAAAAGTTCATCAAGGCCGTCCCGCAAACCCAAAATAAAGAAGCAAGTCAATTAATCCACCGTACAATGAGGAAGTTATCCGATATTGGTTTTCTCGAAAAACACATAGCGGATAAAAAAACCTTCTATATTAAAACATCATCATTTGACGTTAATCGTTTGATAGCAACTCAGCCACGTAAATTAAGCGACCCGACACCTCTCAATAAGTCGCCTCAATTACAGAAACTCAAGGCCACGCTTAATCAGTACCAAATCGATTTACTTGGTCGTATTGGTGAAGCAGAAGAATTTAAAAGGCTTTTTGACGAGTATGCTAATGCTAAAGCCCTGCTCTATCCGCATTATATGCATGCTCGTAATCAAAGCTCGACCTTAGTGGGTAACATTAGAGCAATAGAAACCTACATCAACGCTCTTGAAGGTTAATACTGATGCAGTTAAGACTATGGCAACAACTATGTGTTAAACAAGCGCTGAGTGTTTACCAGTCGCAAAGTCACTTTATGTGTTTAGCGACGCCTGGCGCAGGTAAAACCGTGATGGCCGCAGAGCTTGCTGCAAGGTTAATCGACTTAGGTAAAATTGATTTTATACTTTGCTTCTCGCCTTCGTCTGAAGTCAACGAAAGCATTAAATCTACGTTTTCTCAACGTCTCAACAAACGATTTGATGGCCTCATGGGCGCTATAGGGAGTGTATATACTTATCAATTTATGCCTTCGCTAACCGAAGCATTTTGGCAATTATTAAAAACACATAAAGTGCTCGTTATCATGGATGAAGTTCATCATCTCAAAGGCAATACGCTCAACAATACTAATGCTTGGGGAGAGGAAGTACTGCTCAACATTCAATATAGAGCAACCTATACACTGGCGCTTTCTGGTACACCTTGGCGCTCTGATGCGGCGCCAATTGTGCTATCTCGATTTACAGAGCCAGACAATACGATTCACTGCGATTTCAGCTATGGATTAAAACAAGCCATCACCGACAAAGTTTGTCGCCAGCCTAATATCGTTTTAATTGATAACAACAAAATTAAGCTAGAATCGGAGCAAGATTCTGAGACATTCTCATCTATCGCAGCGCTTCTGTTAGACTCAAAATTCAATTATCAGGCACTCATTAACCATCAACAAATCATGCTCTATATGTTGAGACAAGGTGTTAAAAAACTCGCACAAATCCGTCAAGAAAATCCAAAAGCTGGCGGGTTAATTGTTGCATCGTCAATCAAACATGCGAAGCGATTACATCAAATAATTGTCTCTGAACTCAAGCAAACGGCCTGTATTGTGACTTCTAATTTAAAACACCCTTCACGCATTATTGATGTCTTTCGACAAAATAATACTGAGTGGATTGTGAGTGTAGGCATGATTTCTGAAGGTACAGATATTCCTAGATTACAGGTTTGCTGTCACTTGAGTCGAATAAAGACAGAAATGCATTATCGTCAGGTATTGGGAC
Organism: Shewanella sp. VB17; assembly: GCF_013248905.1. Classification (NCBI taxonomy): domain Bacteria; kingdom Pseudomonadati; phylum Pseudomonadota; class Gammaproteobacteria; order Alteromonadales; family Shewanellaceae; genus Shewanella; species Shewanella sp. VB17. Next base: position 580,158 of record NZ_JABRVS010000001.1, on the reverse strand, counting down.
GAGTATTACGTGTTGATTCAGATAACACTCAGCAAGCTTGGTTATTTACTTTAGCGGAAAGAAAATTAACAGAGTTTGCTCATCGTATCGATCAAGATCTGCCAGAAGGTTCAGTGATTATTAAACAGACTGAGCAACAAGAGCTAACTTTAGAATGGCCACTGTCCCAACCAAATTCAGCAGTTCAAACAGATAACGATAATGAATTAAATTTATCACTGTCTGATTTTTCTTTACCTGATAACCTCCCCCATAATGAAGCTTCACTTGAGTCAGATATTAATGAAGAAAACCGCTACAATTTAGCATTACTCGGTGTGTATAAAGAAAAAATCGTGAACATGTTTGATGCTCACTTACCGAGTAATTGAGCTAAGGTACTCGGGGCTGAAAACTCACGAGCAATCAACATATCTTCAGGAGTCATTGCATTGGGATTATATCGTGATGGCTTAACAACTTCTGAAATAAGGACCTTATCTAGCGGCTCAAGAAAAGGATTTAAAAAAACGGGAAAAGTATCACTATCCTGATCCTCATAAAGTTTTTTATAAGTCTGAGCTAAATGCTTAATATCAAGACTTTGGTCACCATTAACCATTACAAGTTTTAATGTCTCTGATAGTAAGTGACTTAATGCCCTATTTTCACCTCGGCATGCAGCAAACAATGGTATCGCAATATGTTTATCTTCAAGCTTTGGCGGCTCATCAAAGGGCATATATTTGGCTAAGCCCATTAAATACTGGCGATAGTATTTGCTGTCTTTTTGAAGACTGAAGTATTCAAGCTTTCTTCTTCGAATTAAGCGAGATGCCCACTGTGGTTCTTCAGCGATCTGTTCAGTCCAAGGCATGCCAACTAAGATAATTGGAACTCTTGCTTCTTCGCTGATGTATTTTAATTCATTAGCTATTGTTTGACGTTCTTTAGGTGTTTTAAACTCTATTAACTCTTGAAATTCATTGAAAATAAGTAATTCAACATTCGCTCGAATTAAATTTTTAACCAATTGAGTTTTCAAATCTATTTTATAATTCGGCCCTTTTCGTTGTTGACTGCCAAATGATTCCAAATCAGTTAACATCTGCCTCAGGGTCGCATCAAGACCTTTATGACTTGAGATCCGGGTAACTAATACCGGCATAGAAGTACGACTATATGTTTGACTAGCTAGCACTCGTTTTTTATAATTGTTAATCAGATGGCTTTTACCCACTCCAGTGTCCCCAGTTAACAACATGCACTGTTGGTCAGATTGAAAGTTTCGATTTAACCTTAAATCATCAAAATCATTAAAAATGGTCTGAGCACAAGGGTGTATGACAAAACAATCACTAAAACTGCGCAATAGAGCCATCTGATGAGCCGTTAAAATATTCATTCAAACCCCTCTATATCTTCATCCCAATTTTCGAGGATATTGCTGATGCCCAACTCTGGTTTTTTGGTAATTACTGAGTGGGTGTCACTTTTCTCCAACTTAATAGTACCCTGACCCGTATTACTAATATCAGCGAGTTGGGCTTGCTTCTTAACTCCAGATAGCTTGGCTTTCGCTTTGAATTCATTAAAGAGTTCTTGTTCTTGATTTACTCGATCATAAATGGCCATTCGAGCTTTAGCTAAACCTAGGCTATCTTTACCCTCTCTTACTATTTCACGGTTTATTTTCTTTATCACTTTATGCTCATGCAGACTCAACCCTTTGGTATATCTGCCATCATCAGTGCAAGGGACTTTGAGATAGCCGCCTAACTCTTGTAGGTAAACATGAATACTCGAGAGATCATCAGGGTCAATCTTAATGAGCTTTTTTATCGAATCTTTCGTTTGTGGGTAACGTTTACGATAATCAGCCAATGCCCTAGAGTCATACATTAACTCTTCGTATTTAAAACCATTTCGAGTTAATGTTCTTTCATCTGAAATCCCCATGAGAACGCTGAAGTGTTCTTCCTCCTCCAAACTCATTTGCAACGGTGGGTAGACATCAAAACCATGCTGCCATTGCTTTATTGGAATACGCGTGTCACGAGAATCTGAGTCCTGATGATAAATATCGACAATCCAACGATGAAACTCTTCAACAAAAACTGAAAAACGCATGATGGCATCTTTTTCAGGTTTATAATCTTCTTTTTCTAAAATATTTGAAAATGTTTTCCCTGGGAGTTCCGTTAAAAAATATTGGTTAATCATCCCAAAAAATCGCTCAACGAATGGTTTTAACCATGGCTTGCGAACGGGGTTATATTGGACATTTATTCCAGATTCTAAACAAGCATGGTCTAAGCTTTTAGACCAAAACTCTGCACCATTATCCACAACCAAGGTTTCGAACTTTCCATAACAAGGCCAGTCATGCTGAAGCGCTATTCCCATAGTATCTAGCGATTTAGGTTTTATTGCATGTACTATCGCTTTAGCCGCTGAGACATAAGAGGGGGCTTTGTAGCTCAAATGAAAACCTAAAACACAGTTGCTAAAAACATCAACAATTAAGGTCAGGTAAGGTCTTCCTAGGGGGATCAATAACTCATCATCAAGTAAAATTAAATCAAGCGGGGTATGATCGATTTCAACCCGCTCTAAAATTCTTGTTGGGGGGATATGAGATGAACAATATGCAAACCACTGATCTGCTTTGAACTTACCATGTCTGGCAACTGCTATTGGGTAAGGTGGCAGTGACTTTATTCTTTGATTAAAAGCTGTATAAGAGATAATAGAAATTTTTCCATCGACGATAGTTTCATTTTCAATGGTAATTGCATCTTTATAGTACTGGTATGCAGTGGTGACTTTAGGCCTTTTAGCATCTAAAAAACGCTTAAGTGCTTGTTCAAAGAAAACCTCATCACCTTTAACACGATTTTTTCGATTGCCCATTTTGTGCCGCTTAACAACCAATGAAACAAGATCGCCATTGCTTTCAATATAACTCTTGCGCCAACGCACCACAGTACGCCAATTGGGACGTTTTTCAATATTCTTAGCAAACAGTTTATCGAGTATGGGATCTAGTTTTTTTTGCGTCCAGCCACCTGTATTTTCAAGCTCTATAACACTTATAAGTTTGTACTTATCAAGAGCTTTATCTTTCAAAAAATCGGGAAAAGTATCAAGATCACGTTTAACTAACCCTGTATCATCTAACTTAGCGTATTGAACGCGAGTGTCTGGTTTTTTTACAACGGTAGACTCAGTAAACTCATCTTTAAAATCCATCATACATGACACCATACAGTTGGATTAGAGGTAAGGTCGTCTTGAGCCAAATCAGCTTTTAGTAACCCTTTATTAATTAGAGAATAGAGAAAAGAGCGTGCTTCACCCATTGTCAGCGCATATTCACCTGCAACATCCTCAAGCAGGATCTTTCCTGATTTTTTAATCAGCTGTAGCAACTCACGCTGAATATCACTGACCCCATAGACACCTGAATATCTATGCAGTAATTTCAGATTATTAAGAATGGGATTTATCCGAATTTGTTTTTCAGTTACCAGAATAAGCTCAATGCCAAGCACTTGAGCAGCCTGTTTTTTGGCTACGAACTTTGCTTTAAAAGCAGGATCAAATGTTTTACTGTAAGGTTTGTATTCATGAAATTTTGTCATCCCATCAATATAATGAAGTATCACATCCGGTGTATAAGGTAATTGTTTACCCTCAAAATTATAGTGAAACCCTTCAGGCTGACTGCCAAAGCTTGTGATAGTGTCATTATACTCATGATGAAAACATGCATCGAACTCCAGCGAACTCTCGCACATTATCGTTTCACCCACTTTTGCGCTAGCAAATTTGAATATATTTTTATTCGGTGAAGGCTTACGTAAGCTTCTAATATACATCGTAAAACTCAAACAACTGAAGTCGATTCAGTCTACAGTTGTTTGAGTTTTTGTCAAATTTGTCACACTATGCTTATATTTACCAATAAACAACTGATTACTATCATAATAATTTATGTTATATAATTACAAAAATCATTTTTATGACAAAGTATGCTTTAAATTTGTCAGACTATGGTTATATTATGTCAATGTATGCTTTCAGCGACATCAGAAAAAATTGATAAACAGTAAGATAAAAAGTTAGCTGGTCATTGCTGCTTTCACATAGACATCGAAACGATTTTTCTTGGTAGCGATGACCATAGAAGGTTTTACACCGTCTAAATCTTCTGCATAATCGGGTCTTTTGACCACAACGCGCTTACTAGCAAGCTGCATCGCAGGCTTAAGTAGACCATCGGCATCGAGATCGGCGCCGACTAACGACTGAAACACGCGCATTTCTTTTTTGACTAATGCTGACTTTTCTCGGTGAGGATACATAGGATCGAGATACACCACATCAATGTCTTCACTGAGTAACGCCACCGATCCCAAGCTTGAACCATGAACTAGCCGCATACGCTCTTGCATCCACTGACCAATATCTTCGCTTTCATAGGCTCGTCTCAAACCATCTTCAAGTAATGCTGCAACAACGGGATGACGTTCAACCATGATAACCTTGCAACCTAAACTTGCGAGGACAAATGCATCACGTCCAAGCCCCGCAGTACCATCAACAACGGTGGGATTAACACCTTGCTTTAAGCCAACCGCTTTGGCTATCGACTGGCCACGCCCGCCACCAAATTTGCGGCGATGGGCCACAGCTCCCGCCACAAAATCGACACTGATCCCTTTGAGCTTAGGTTCATCTCGTTTATTTAATACCAGACAGTTATGTTCAAATACCAGTTCAAAAAGGGCATTTTGGTCAAAACTGAGTCCCCACCTTTGGCAGATAGCCTCTAATGAAGGGTATTGCGCATTAAAGTAGATACCAAAACTGGCTGTTGCGTGTTTAAGTTGGGTCACAATAACTCGAAGTGGCGTGATTATGCGGCCTATTATGCCAAAAGCACCGTCTAGGTGATATATTTTAAAGAGTTTGAGTTATAATCCGTTCAATTAGGCACTATTTGCCACACTAACGATATCCAATTAACCTCGTTAAGCTAATGCTGTTATCCATCAAGGATATCAGCCTTATGGCTATACCGACCACCTTTAGGGATCCCCATGCTGAGTTATCGCCACGGCTATCATGCTGGCAATTATGCCGATGTGTTAAAGCACTCTGTTTTATTACAAGTACTTAAGTTAATGCATAAAAAACCAACGCCCTTTGCTTATATTGATACCCATGCTGGCGCTGGCGGTTATGCCCTAGGCGATGAATTTGCTCAAAAAACGGGGGAATATTTAGAGGGCGTTGCTAAATTGTGGGGCAAAGAAGATCTCCCTGAGCCCTTGTCTGAGTATATAGCCGATGTGACTCACTTCAATCAAGGTAAATCTGAGCTGACTTTCTATCCAGGTTCTCCGGCTTTTGTCGACATGAACCGATATGAAAAAGAACGCATGGTATTGCATGAGCTTCATCGTGCCGATCACGCCCTACTGGAAGAGCAATTTACTGGCGACAGATATATTCGCACCGTTAAAGACGATGGCTTAACAGGATTGATCGCCGCGGTACCACCTCGTGAACGACGCGGTGTTATCTTAGTCGACCCAAGCTATGAAATAAAAACCGATTACCAAGATGTGCCAAACGCGATAATTAAGGCGCATAAAAAGTTTTCAACTGGTGTATATATGCTTTGGTATCCGGTCGTTAATCGCGCACAAACAGAAGGTATGCTAAAACTGCTTGCCAAAAGTGGTATTAAAAATCAGCTGCGTATCGAACAGGCTGTCCGCGCCGATAGCGATGAGTTTGGTATGACCGCTGCGGGTCTGTGGATTATTAATCCTCCTTGGCAACTCGATGAAAAAGCCAGTGAGATACTGGAATATTTGTCACCGTTATTAAATCAAGGTGGCGGCAAGATAACCATTAAGCAAGAAGTCGCTGAATAAAATATCGGTTTATTAACTCACCTGAACTCGGGATGGTGAGTGTCAGATATGTTTAATAGCTCATTTAAAATCAATGACTTAAAGCCCGCCTAATGATTATTCATTTTCCTGTACTGCTTAACCCAAGCTCAGGTTAACTAAGCACACTTGGAGTGCCTTGGTGGAAAATCATCTGCCAATGGCCTTCTTGTTCTTTCCACAGTGAACTTCGTAAAGAATAGCGGATCTTGCATTCATCGGGCTTTTGCATGCTGGCCCGATAAATCAGCTGTGCTAAATCAGGCGCTAGGATCCTTAGCTCAAAGTCTGAGGCATAAAACTTAGGGCATGCTTCCAATGGCAGTTTATCTAACACTTCTTGTTTACCAAAACGAGCCCCAGAACCAGCGAACTCAAGAAAGTCATCGTGGATCAAGCTTGTTAAATCACTAACTGAACTTCTCACTTCTGATTTAAGTAAATAAAGTTCAAGCTCTATGAGTTGTTGCTTCAAGCCAGTTAGCATAAAGTCACCTATGAAGATCTACCTTTACACCCCTATCTGTGCACACCACTTCAAGTGCAAGATAGAATACTTATCGTTTTAATCTATTCATAATTAAACTTATTTGATATAAACATGGACGCTAATTCACAAAAAATCAATTTAATTAATGAGATAGGTTATTTAATTTAGCTAAAGGCGACAATTTCAAATAAAAACCTCATAAAGTGATATTCAGTTGAGACTCCCAACCAGTACCGTCGCCGCTAAGTTTTGATAACGTTTCAGTAATATTTTAACCCGATCAACATACGCTATGGTTTCAGGGTAAGGTGGAACTCCTTGGTAGTGAGTCACTATGTTGGGTCCCGCGTTGTAGGCGGCACAGGCAAGTTCAATATCATCATCAAACAGCTTCAACATACTCGCGAGGTATTTAACTCCACCATTGATATTCTGCTCAGCCTTAAAAGCATTTTCAACTCCCAGCTCTTTAGCTGTATCTGGCATCAGTTGCATTAAACCCATGGCCCCCATTTTAGAAATAGCAAGAGCATTAAAATCTGACTCAGCATGGATCACCGCACGTATTAATGCAGGATCAAGTTGATAGTTTTTGGCTGCTAGGCGTATTATTTGATCAAAGTTTTTCGGATAAAGTGGTATTTTTTCCCAATCCAATTGGGGATCTGGTCGACACGCATAACAATCATAAAGAACGATCTGATATTCATTGGCTATTGGGGCATGATCGGTAAACACTGTCGTGCCATTTTCATCTTTATATTGGTAAACTTTCACTTGCTTATCATCAGTTTCCTCTAAGGTATACTGCGTTGGAACACTGCTATTATCTAACAGCTTACTTTCAACAGACGGTGAAATGACCTCCTTAGCCATTGTCGTCTTAATCAATTCCCTTGTAGACTGACTGGCTTTATAATGAGGCTTATCAGCAGCATGAACAATAATCGAACACCAATAAACACACAACAGCAGTAACACCAATACGATGCTGGCCCCTCTCATACCATTGAGTTCTACTTTCATTAACATGCCTATATATTCATCGAATTTCAATGCGTTAAGCATAGCAAAGAGTTAGCTAGGCTCTCGATTAATTAAGTGACTCGGCAGTATTCATCGATCACTTAACGATTTTAACGCCATCGCAAGTGCTCACAAAGAGGTTACTAATTACACACATTGAAAAATAGTCTTGCTAAAAAGCCATTCATTCACGATGAAGGTTAACTTTATAAACCAAATCATGCTAATGGGATCATTAAGGCCCATAAATATGCCTTTTAAAAAACTACCCGCGAAGGATACATTTAAGCACCTGTTAATTATCACTTAAAAAATAAAGTGAGCATGATAAAAAATGAACACTTACTCAGCGTGTAAGTAATTTATTCACGAAAAAATCAAACTAAACGTAATAAAAAACACATTAAAACGATATTTTATGCTGAAGAGCAATGTTCTGATCACTTCGGTCTTATTATTCAGCTTAGGTACAGACAAGGATAGGTATATTGAAGTTAAGCAACATAGTTAATTTTCACCAATATCAGTACCATCATCTATCCTTTAGGGCTCACACTTAACCAGTGTAAGCCCATTTTTTTGTCTTCAAGCAAGAAAAAACCCGACAAATGCCGGGTTTCATGCTAAACGCTCAATAACATTATTCTGCTGAATCGACCACTTTAGCCACCTTTTCCCGCTCACGTTTACTGAAGATACGCTCAACAACAACGAAGAAAATCGGAATGAAAAAGATGCCTATAAAGGTCGAACTCATCATACCGCCAAGTACACCAGTACCAATAGCATTTTGACTGCCCGATCCAACACCAGTACTAATAGCTAAAGGTACAACGCCTAAGCCGAAGGCTAATGAGGTCATCAAGATTGGACGTAAGCGAACGCGTACAGCATGTAACGTTGCTTCGACCAATCCGGCTCCCTTTTCATAGAATTCTTTCGCAAACTCCACAATCAAAATAGCATTTTTCGTTGCTAGACCGACCGTGGTGAGTAGACCCACTTGGAAAAACACGTCATTAGGTAAGCCGCGAGCATTCATGGCAATAAGGGCACCAATAATCCCCAGAGGGATCACTAATATCACCGAGAATGGTATCGACCAACTCTCATAAAGTGCAGCGAGTACCAAAAAGACCACCATAACAGACAAGGCATAAAGCATAGGTGCCTGATTGCCCGATAGGCGCTCTTCATAAGACAGACCATTCCACTCAACACCAAATCCTGGTGGTAACTTTTTCACCATTGCTTCGATATCGTCCATAGCAGCACCTGTGCTATAGCCCGGTGCAGTGCCACCTTGGATATTCATGGCTGGCAATCCATTAAACCGCTCTAGTCGGGGTGAAGCATATTGCCACTCACCCGTTGCAAAAGCAGAAAAAGGCACCATGCTCCCTTCGCCATTACGTACATACCAAGTATTCAAGTCTTCCGGTTGCATACGGTATTTGGCATCCCCTTGCACGTAAACTTTCTTTACCCGACCGCGATCGATAAAGTCATTGACGTAAGATCCGCCCCAAGCCGTACCTAGTACGCTGTTAACCGAATTAATATCAATGCCTAATGCTCTGATTTTAGCTTGATCGATAAGGATTTGGTACAAAGGTGCATCTTCCTGACCATTAGGACGTACGCCCACAAGATTAGGGTTCTGCGACGCCATACCTAACAGCATATTACGGGCTTCGAGCAATTTATCATGCCCCTGACCATTTCTATCCTGTAAATACATATCAAACCCATTCGCCGTGCCCAATTCAATCACCGCTGGCGGGACAAAAGCAAATACAAAGGCCTCTTTCATCTGCATAAATTTGCCCATGGCACGTGCAGCAACGGATTGAATATCTTGCCCTTGCCCTTCACGCTCAGACCAATCTTTCATGCCGATAAAAGCGATCCCCATATTCTGACCACTACCAGCAAAACTAAAGCCTGAGACGCTAAATACTGAATTAACGTTATCTCCTTCTTCGTTAAGATAAAAATCAGTGACTTTTTCCATCACTTTTTTTGTACTTTCTTGCGTTGAATTAACGGGTAAGATAGCCTGAGTAAACATGATCCCTTGATCTTCATCAGGTAGGAAAGCAGTTGGCATACGCATAAAAATCCAGCCAACAGCAATCGTTAACGCTAAATATATCAACATGACGCGACCAGTACGCTTAATCATAGCAGCAACACTGGCTTCATAACCTGAAGTCATTTTGTCAAAATTACGATTAAACCAACCAAAGAAGCCTGTTTTTACATGACCTTCGCCCTTAGCAATTGGCTTAAGCATCGTCGCACACAGAGCCGGAGTCAGAATAATCGCCACCATGACCGATAATGCCATAGCAGCAACAATAGTCACCGAAAACTGGCGGTAAATAACCCCGGTTGATCCCGACATAAAGGCCATTGGCACGAATACCGCAGATAAAGTCAAACCAATACCCACTAGCGCACCAGTTATCTGATCCATTGACTTCTTCGTGGCCTCAAGAGGACTTAAGCCCTCCTCTTGCATCACGCGCTCGACATTCTCTACCACCACGATGGCATCATCCACCAGCAAGCCGATCGCCAATACCATGGCAAACATCGTCAGGGTGTTAATAGAAAAGCCTGCAACCGATAAAATAGCGAACGTACCCAGTAAGACAACAGGTACCGCAATTGTAGGAATCAAGGTGGCACGGAAGTTTTGCAAGAACAGGTACATGATAACAAACACCAAGACCATGGCTTCCAATAATGTATGCACAACACCCTCAATTGATTTCTCAACAAATGGCGTGGTATCGTAAGGATAAACCACCTCTAACCCTTGAGGGAAAAAAGGTTTCATCTCATCAACTTTAGCGCGCACAGCTTCTGCCGTTGCTAAGGCATTAGCCCCTGTCGCTAACTTTATCGCAAGACCTGCTGCAGGATCCCCATTGTAAAACGACTCAACAGCGTAACTCTCAGCACCAAGCTCAATACGAGCAACATCAGCCAATATGACTTTGGCGCCAGATATGTCAGACTTAATGATGATTTTCTCAAACTGCTCAACCGATTGAAGACGACTTTGAGCTGAGACAGTTGCATTTAACTCTTGCCCAGCAAGAGATGGTGAGCCTCCGAGTTGACCCGCAGAAACCTGAGCATTTTGTTCACGGATAGAGTCCATTACATCTATGCTGGTTAATTTATACTGGGTTAATTTCAATGGATCAAGCCAAATACGCATCGCATACTGAGCACCAAACAATTGAATCTCACCCACACCAGTAACACGACTCATAGGATCTTGAATATTTGAGCCGACATAATCCGAGATATCATTTTTATCAAGCTTGCCATCTTTGGAAACAAATCCAAGGACCATCATAAAACCCGCACTGGATTTATTGACGCTCACCCCTTGAGCTTGAACTTCTTGGGGCAGTAAAGGCAATGCAAGCTGTAGTTTGTTTTGCACCTGAACCTGAGCAATATCAGGATCCGCTTCAGCATTAAAGGTTAACGTGATCTCTGCATTACCAAAGCTATCGCTGGTAGAAGACAGGTAACGTAAGTTATCAATGCCTGTCATGCGCTGCTCGATAACCTGAGTTACCGAGTCTTCCATCGTCTTCGCAGACGCCCCCGGATAAACCGCACTAATCACGACGGTAGGAGGAGCAATGTTAGGGTACTGAGCTACTGGTAATCCGAAGATCGATAGTACACCCGCTAACATCACAATAATTGCGATCACCCAAGCAAAAATGGGGCGATCGATAAAGAAACGAGCCATAACGTTACCCTATTTCTGTGGTGAACTAGTTGACTGTTCAGTCTGCTTATTAGCTGAAACTGGCACTGGAGTCACCGTTGCCCCTGGGCGGATTTTTTGTAGGCCTTCAACAATCAGCTTATCCCCCACAGCTAAACCATCGGTAATACGCCATTGGTTATCGATCACCTCTGCCGTGGTCACAAGCCGCGATTCAACCTTATTCTCAGCATTAACCAGCATAGCAACTGCTTGCCCCTTGGTATTACGAGTAATGGCTTTTTGTGGCACCAAAATAGCGTGTGGATCCGTTCCCGCATTGAGCATTGCACGTACATACATGCCAGGCATTAATGTGCCTTCTGGATTAGGAAATTCTGCTCTTAGTATCACCGAGCCGGTATTCTCATCGACGCTCACCTCAGAGAACTGGAGTAAACCCTTTTGTGCGTAAGTCGATCCATCTTCAAGGATCAGACTCACATTGGCGTTATCTGTTGCTTGTAGCTGCCCTTGCTTTAACTTAGCCTTCAAACGTAATAACTGCGCACTCGATTGAGCAATATCGACATTGATTGGATCTAGCTGCTGGATTTTTGCCAAAATTGGTGTTTGATTGGCGGTCACTAGAGCACCAGCGGTGACCGTAGAAACACCTATGTGGCCAGAAATTGGCGCTTTGACCTGAGTATATTCTAAGTTAATTTTAGCCGTGTGTATTGCCGCTTTAGCCACGGTCACACCCGCCAAAGCCTCTTTATAGAGTGCGTCGGCTTCATCAAAATCTTGCTGGCTAATCGCATTGGTTTTAATTAACTCTTTAAAACGAGCCGCCTTAGCTTTAGCCGATACCAAACTCGCATTTGCGCTAGCAAGATCTGCTTCTGCGCTAATAACTGCTGCTTGATACGTCGCGGGATCAATCTGATAAAGCGATTGCCCTTTTTCCACATTACGACCTTCTGTGAAAGCGCGTTCTGTAATAATGCCTGAAACTTGAGGCCGAACCTCAGCTTCTAAATACGCTTTACTTCTACCAGGCAACTCCACAATAATAGCTTGAGGTAGAGAAACAAGCTGCACCACGCCGACTTCGACAGCGCTAGATGCACCAGTCCCCTTACTATCATCCATTTTTTGCCCGCAAGCTGTTATCCATAACGCTACGCTTATAACAGAGGCAATGTTTACTATTTGCCGCATGAAAACTCCTAGTCAAAGCCGCCGATTAATAGCACACTTACGAGCGACAGAAGGCTCTGCAACTTAAAGCGCGGGCAGCATAATTTTTTTGTGTAAGATTTGAACGTGCCTTTATCTCATAACTCGCCCTACTCAACAAGGAGAAGCCATATAAATTTTGTCAACGAGTGCAAACTAACTGTGTAAAAAAACTGCGGACACACTTAAATACCATTTTTAATTAAATTCAACGCAAGGTTATTAATCACTCTCTTACACAAATCATCGTACTAGATCCTATTAACCACATGCATGCTGCTGCTCGCAAAAATGAAGTGGTAAGAGAACCTAGGTTACTTGTCTTAACTAATTAGCCACTAAAATTGAGATGTTAAACTCGGTGCATGAGATTGAAGATAAGCCATTATTTTACCATCATTTTTTAATGCCGCAACTAATTGCATAATATAGCTGTCCAATGCTTGTTCTTGATCATTGTTGATTAACGGTCTCTCAGCACTAATAGATAACGCTAATATTTCATAAATCAATTCATATAAACCACGGGTATCTTTAGAAAGGTGAGCTCTTGGATCATAACTGCCATGTTCTTTCATACAGCGTTGTTCAACTGCCTGTATACCAAACAACAAAGCAATTGCCGAATACTGTTTAAACAATTCCAGTGATTTAGTGGTTAATACAGACGCGGCCATACCTTGACTGTTGATATTTTGATTATACTGTTCAGCATGGGTAGGAAAGCGATCGCTAATCGAATTACCGTAATAGGTTAGCATTGGCATGATCGAATTGGCACACAATTGTAAACCTTTTAAACCTAAGTTTAAGTTATTCTGATTACCAACCAAAGACGCGGGTAACCCTCGATTAAATTCGGGACTGACCAATAGTGCTATTTGCACATCTAAATGCTTTGAGATCAATCCTATGGTGTGGCGTAATCTATCCATATTGACCGCAATATCCAAACCTAGAAAATTACCCGTGTAGTGAAAAGTGTTATTATCAACATCAATCAATGGGTTATCTGTCGCTGAATTAACTTCTATACTTAAGCTAGTGGCGATACTTTTAATTGTTTCAATGCATGGGCTTAGGTATTGTGGTAAGCATCGAATCGAATAACGGTCTTGAACTAAATCGTCAAAAAATTGCTGCCCATCAACTTTTTTTACATTAATATTCCCTTGCTTTACCAAGCTGGAACCATCCAACAACTGCCTCATATAACGTGCAGCTTGCATTTGCCCTGGGTGGGGTTTTAGTTTATTAGTAAATTCATGAAAAGGATCGATAGAGCCTGTCAGTGCCTGAATATAAAAAGCATGGCTGTAGAGCGATAAACGAGTAAGCAGCTCTCCTTCATGAATACAATTACTCGCAATTCCAGCCATCACTGAAGTGCCATTAATTAACGATAATGCTTCTTTTGGCTCTAAGGTTAATGGGGATAAATTTAATATCTTCAATGCGGTAAGGCAATCAATTATGTTGCCTTGATACTCGACCTGATAAGAGTCATCTAAACCAATAATAGCACCCGCGATGTAACTCAGTGGCACTAAGTCGCCACTGGCACCAATAGAACCTAATTCATAAACTACTGGCGTCATACCTGCATTTAAAAAAATCACCAGTCGATTGATCACTGTTAATCTGATCCCTGATGCTCCTTTCATCAGCGCGTTGGCGCGCACAACCATTGCCGCCCTGACATCTGCAACTTTTAATTTATCTCCAGCACCCGTTTTTAATGCCTTTATTAAATTCTTTTGTAATTGCTGACAATCTTCGGGTTCAATACTTTGATGCGCTAAGCCACCAAAATTTGTAGTGACGCCATAAATGGGTACACCACTTTTAACAAAGTTTTGTAAGCATTGATGCGCTTTATGAATTTTTTCAGTTACAACACTGCAGTTAGATAAATAAACTGGTTTATTACCCACTGCAACTGCGACTAAATGCTCTATTGCTAAGGATTCTCCATCAAGATAGATACCTTGCTGATACTGAGCACCTGCATCATTCGAGTTTAATTTTGATATTTTTTTTTCGGTATTTTCTATACTATTTACTGGCATTCCTTTACCCTCCAAATATATTTTTTTGATATGACCCACATGAAACAATATTACTTTTCGTCGTCAATACTACAGGTTTTATACTCACCTTAGACTTAATCATGCCACTTTTTCTCCTCAGTAATTATCACATCGAACAAGATCAATTTATGTTGGAAGTATTCTCTTATTCTCCCCTGAATGTGTACCGCTATTTGGTACCGACTATGCTCGAATTATTTAAGACCAGAAAGTAACAGGGAATTATATGCACAGAATGTAAAAAATATCGCTTCAGATACCTTTCAGGCCACGATCTTGAACGATGAAAAATAATAATAAACAAAATTGACTTCACAGTCTTTACTTCGTCTTATATTGTTTACATCTTATATAATGTTAATTATCATCAATATGATTGACAGGTTATTTTAAGTCATCGCTCATTTTTTAATAATCACATGCTATCTATCTACGTATAGCAATTTATGTCGCACGAAAACAAAAAGCAAGCTTTTATAAGAACCTTAAATATAAAAGTGATGATATGTAAGTAAGTCAATATTACCTTGAATACTGGACAAAAATTCGTTCAACTCCTAGTTTTAATGAACAATTAAGATAATTTAAGCTTGTTTACTACGTTTTATTAAACAAAAAAATAAACCTGTACTGACTAAGCTTTGGCTGTCCTGCTTATAGATAAGGTAATAATATGGATTCAGCTCAACTCTATCGAATGTTAGTATTTGCCAATGTTGTCGAACAAGGCTCATTGACGGCAGCCGCAGACCAATTAGGCATAAGCCGTTCAATGGTGAGTCAACACCTTAAAAAATTAGAGTTGAGATGTGATGCTCAGCTTTTAAAACGAACCACACGTAAGATGGATCTGACCGAAGATGGCCAGCAACTTTACCACCATTGCGCTGAGCTATTATTACTAGCCAAACAAGCAGAAGAAACCACTAGACCACAAAGTAAAGAACTCCGAGGACGCATTACACTTTTCACTCCGATCTGTTTTGGAGAACAGTTTATCACTCCTTATATCGGTGAGTTTCACCAAAAATTCCCAAAAATACAAATAGGCATACAATTGGATGATAGACGAATAAATAGATTGGAAAATAGCATTGATATCGCCATTCAAAGCGAAGCACGACAACCAACCGATTCAATTTTTATTAAATTAGGACAGTTCGATGAGTACATGGTCGCCAGCCCTGAATATGTAAAACAACATGGTGCACCTTTGCATCCAGACATGCTACTCAGCCATCAATGGTTGCTGCATACTGATAGCTACTTGCCTCAATCATTCTTATTAAAAAATAGTTATGGAGACAAGTTTACCATAAAAGTACCTCCCTTTATTTGCTGTAACAGCAGACACGGTATAGCGCAGATGGTCAAGCAGGGAGTCGGTATAGCGATACTTCCTAGCTACCTGGTCGCTGCAGGAATAGCCAAAAAGGAACTAACACATATTCTGCCGGATTATCACCTCAATGAAACAGGTATTTATGCTATGCATCCGTTCAATAATGTGATCCCACCTAGAGTAAAAGCCTTTTTAGATTTCATTCAATATAAAATGGGATGAAACCAACGATCTAACAGCATGAATTTATTACAGTAAAACTAAAGCCAAAATAATAAGCTAACATTATGGTGACAACAATTTATTTGGTAATCGCCCTACAAATATCAGCTAAGGAAATTGGTAATGGAGCTATTTTATCATCCACTTTCTCGCTACTCACAAAAAGTACTTTTGGCCCTCTATGAAAAACAGGCCAATTTCTATCCTAGGATCATAGAACTTTCTGATCCATTATCCAGACAACATTTTTGCAATCTCTACCCTTCAGGAAAAGTGCCATTACTCAAGCATAAAAAAAGAGGGATGATCCCAGAATCCAGTATCATAATTGAATACATTGATAATGAATTCCCCAAACAAGGAACTCGGTTAATCCCGCCTAGAAAATCAACCTCCATCAATACCCGCCTTCAAGATAGGCTCATCGATCTAGAATTGAACAATGTACTGTTCCAGTTTGAAAACCAACAATTTAATCTTGATGATATTAATCACATAGAACTTAAACGGCTGGAAAAACATATTCATCATTTTTTACAATATCTCGATGATATTCTTGAAAGTAATCACTGGTTATGCGGAGACAGCTTAACCTTAGCAGATTGCTCTCTTATTCCTTGCCTCTGTTATGGTCAACATCATTTTCAACTTTTTAAGTACGACAATCTAAGTCGTTACTGGGATCAAGCTCAATTAAGAGGAGCTTATTTACAAGTTAAAGAGGAGATAGAGTTCGCAAGCACTGAAGTCTTAATTGGCCGTAGGCCAATCCCTTAATAAATAATGCCACAAAACTCCAAAATTACAATAAATTCATGTATTGACTTCTTTTTTTAACTGTAAAAACTGCTTCCACTTCACCACTTCTGGAGGAAGCTCAGGCACAGGACCTTTGAAACCGACCTCTTTTACCATCATATCAATTGGCACTTGCTTACCCTTACACACAAAGACTCCCCTCACATGGACGATACAATGCAATGTATGTTTACTTATGAACCTTTGCTCAATATAAAAATACTTCTCATCCCATCCAACTAACTTTGTTTCAATATCAAACTTAGTAAAGGGCTTAATATCCTTAATATAAGTAAACTCCGCAGCATTAACAATCGGCATCCACTTAAGCTTAATGAAGCGTTTGAGGAACCCCATTTCAGCCAACATATAGGTTCGAGCCAAATCCATAAATGCAGGATAGCGAGAATTAGTCACATGCAAGTTAATATCACAGTCAAAAGGTAAAGCACGATAGTCGATACGACTCGTCCCTAAAAAACCAATAGATTGACAATACCTTACTCGCCAAATAAACAGCCAAAACAGCCTAAAATATAGGTTCATTATTTACTCCTTTTTATACTCCTTGTATTAGCTAACACCTGAGGCTAACAGAGGCTATATTAGATAACAAGAATAACCTATTACTAAGCGTATCTTGGACTGACTTAGGTATATGTAGTGCTGTGTGAGACTTTTATTTTATGAGTATAAATACCGTAAATGAAAATCTTAATTGTAGGAATAGCGTGACTAGCTCTTGCTCGTCGCTTAGAACAGTTAAAATTAGAATACTCTTTAATCGAGCGTTCATCAAGATGAAGTGAAAGGAAAGGAAAGGAAAGGAAAATAAATCAATGTCTCGATTGGAAACATTGGAAACATTGGAAAAGGGTAGAATGAACACTAGCAAGTGTTGAACTTTCGTAAATAATTAAACTGGTCAAATTAACACCACTGAAATGATGACACAATGGGAACAATTTTATTCTTTAACGGCCTAATTGTATCTGAGGAAATCCATCTCCTCAATTTATAGCAGTTCAATCTCTGCTTGCGGCATAGACCACTAGATTACATTAAACACCCTTTAACTTAACCAACCTCAACAACATTATTGCAGCATAAATTTAAATTACACAAATACACAAATACACAAATATATACAACCAATATCAATGTACGTTTTTTATTCTATCAAAATACAAAGTCAACGGCAAAAGATAGTACTGTAGATTCTATTTCGCCATCTCCATCTCTATCTTTAACAACTAAGGAGCCTTCATTGGTAAAATAATTTAATTCTGCTTTAAAGGCTATCCCCGAAGTATAATCATAGCGAAGTGATAAAGTTGTGGTGTCGCTAATTTCTTGTTTAGGAAAAGCAGTCCCACCACCTGGAGGGGTGACTTCACCATTAAAACTTCCTTGAGTTAACAATACTCTCCAGTCACCAAAGTTCATCCCGATAGTAGCATACCACGATGAATAAACGTCAACGTAACGATTCCACTCGACAATAGCGACCCAATTACCATCGTCATAATTAATAGCCGCATCATAGAAATCTCTTGAAGTTTGCTTCTGTATTGATTTTGTACCTGTTTCATACGTTAAGGTATCTACTTCACCTCCAGCTTCCATAAAAGCTAAATGCAAAGTCAAATCTTCCCAATAAAATTCAGAGCTAATACCATAGGAATCTTGTATGTCAGTTTCTACATCACTTATCGTGTACCAACGTTCAGGATCAAAGAAGTCTTTACTCTCATCTTTCACTTCCCCTGTGGTAAATGCAGTAGTTAATCCTATATCGACTAAACCACGGTTGCCAAATAACTCTGTTAAAAATGGATCATTTTTTTTATGTGAGCGCCCATAAAAAATAAGGGTATTGTTGGATATATCACCAAATGAAGTTTGATACATAGCTGAAAGACCTTCAATAAAATTAGCTGAAAGAGAGTAAGCTGCTCCAGGTGTTCTCACCCAACCAAATGAATAATGAATATCCATAGAATCGGAAAATAAATATACAGGGTTTTTAATCTTACCGACTTTAAAATTTAAAGCACTTGTTAAATCGTAGCTTACATAGAATTGCTCTATATTAGGCTCCCAATCATCTTGACCTCTAGATATAACCTGAGCTGTTACAGATAGTTTATCGTCAAAATTAAAACTTCCTTGAAGACCAATTAATGTTTCTTCTGTTAAATCAAAACCTACATCATCATCGTACAATCCTGCGCCACTTGGATGCTTTACCCAATACCCTTCATCGCTGAGGAGTGAAGTTCCAATAATGCTACCAAATCCCCTAAGTGATGTTTCTATTGCTATCGTATTATGAGTAAAAAAAGTAAAAAAAACGCTTAACAATATTATATTTATCTTCATATAGAGCATCCATATTTATGTGACATCAATATGGTTTAGACTACAAGTATATAAATTTCAAATATTTTTTAATAAATAGGCTATTAGTATTATATAGAATAAAATAAGTGCTATTTCCGGCTCTACACAAAGTAGATGTCATAGGTTTAAGCAAAAAATTCTAGAGGCTAAATTTAGCCTTTAACTACGCTAAACCATATCTGATGATTTTTAAATTGAAAAGTAGGATAACTTCAGCTCTCATCATGTAGGCGCTCTGCTATTATATCACTTATAAATTCAGTTACCTTGACATTAAAAATCCTTATGAGAACTAATCAAGAGACAACTATCAATAGTGTCTATACTAATAGACATATTGGATATTGGATATTGTAATATTATGTCGTTTTTACACATTGAATTTTTTTTATCTTTGACGTTTTTATCATTATTTTTTAGCACGATAACGGCTAATGAACTAAATATCACAATAGGATCATCACTTCCCCCTTATGTCATTTCATCAGATGATAATGGCATAGAAATTGACATAGTTAGAAGTGCTTTTGAGGCTGTTGATCATACTGTTAATTTTCAATATGTCCCTACTGCCCGTTTATTTCACTTTATAAAGAACAATACTTCAGATGGAATAGTAGAAAATGGCAGTTATGATATAAGTAAAGAGATCGGTAAGACTATGTATACCAGCAAAGATATTATCAGTATGAAAAATGTTGTCATCGCCTTTAAAAATAAAAAATTAGCTATAGTCGCGTTAGAAAATTTATCGACATTGAAAATTATTGCTTTTCAAAATGCACATAAATACTTAGGAAAAGATTTTTTTTCAGCTATACGTAATAATCCTGAATACAGAGAGCATGCGCATCAACATCTACAAGTAAGGCAGCTTTATGCGGGTAGGGTAGATGCTGTGATTAGTGATCAACGTATTTTCATGTATTGGCGCCAGCTTGCTTACAAACAGGGAAAGTTATCGGAAGAAGATATGAAATCGCCCTTAATTTTCTATCCATTATTTACTCCATCGATAAGAAATCTAAAAACAATAAATAGAAAAATTCGTGATAAATTTAACCTAGGTTTAAATGAAATAATTGAAAATGGTACATATCAAGAAATTTTAAATAAATATAAAAATTGATTAGAAGATAGATTTCGTTAACATTGCTAATTAGTCACCCAGCAATTTCAGATGATATTATTCAATGGTGGGATATTAGCATGGCTGCTTTACACGGTGATAATTTCGATTTAACCCCATCTGAAACACTAACCATATTAAGCTTTTAAACAGCTGAATAATGGAAATATGGTGATTGGTTTGCTTTTCAACATTTGACTTATTTCAATAATACAGATACCAATAGCTCAACTTATGATGAACTATCAATCCGCTTTAGTACAACAAAGCTTACGGGTAATATCTAGGTGTAGGTCCTATTACTAATGTGTCACTGGCAGTGACACTTGAGGAAGATGAAGGGCCAATTAATAATTTTTTTATGGTTTTGTAATGTTAATTTTAGCATCCACTAAAATTTTCGATCCGGTATTATTCGTCAATGATTATTTTGTATTATATTATATAACTTAACCTGAAACGTTCACTTTTCGAACTTGCCGACTAAAAATAAATACAAATTACAAGTGCACCGTTCGCCTAAAATACTACCTGTTTTAAATTTACCAACGTTTGAAATTTTGACACCAAATTACACGTATGTAGTCATTAGCCCCTAAGAGCCGTACATTCTTCGGCCGAATAATACGTAATGCAATCATTAAAAAAAATGGCCCAGCTAACGTGAATGGCTGGCGTAAACGACTATTATGGGGAAAATAGATTTTATCAATTTGAAAATGTTGAACATAATACTTAGTTCGGTCAAACGTTTGTAAATAATTAACTTCAATCATATCAATCGACCTTAGTCGATTGATATGATTTTATATTACTAAGTCAGGTTACAGAAAGTTAGCCATTAATACCAGAATGACGGAGTAATGCATCGATGCGAGGCTCACGGCCACGAAAACGTTTAAACAACGCCATAGGCTCTTCACTGCCGCCCATCTGCAATATATTTTCAAGGAAGCTACTACCAGTATTTGAGTTAAATATCCCCTCCTCTTCAAAGCGTGAAAAGGCGTCGGCAGACAGGACTTCAGCCCACTTGTAACTATAATAACCTGCCGCATAACCTCCAGCGAAAATATGAGCGAAACTGTGTTGAAAACGGTTAAAATCTGCAGGTTGTATTACAGCGACCTGACGACGAACTTCATCAAGTTTACGTTGAATATAGTCGTCTTGCTTAGGGGTATATTCCAAATGCATTCTAAAATCAAATAAAGAAAATTCTAATTGGCGAAGCATACCCATTCCCGATTGAAAATTCTTCGCCGCAAGCATCTTATCTAACATGACTTTAGGTAAGGGCTCACCTGTTTTATAGTGACCCGATATCTCAGCTAAAGCTTCCTCTTCATAACACCAGTTTTCCATAAACTGACTTGGCAGTTCGACAGCATCCCAAGGCACGCCATTGATACCCGATACACCAGCAACATCGATTTTAGTCAACATATGATGGATACCGTGGCCAAATTCATGGAATAAAGTAGTCACTTCATCATGAGTAAAAAGTGCAGGTTGCCCTTCAAGTGGTGCATTAAAATTGCAGGTTAAATAAGCAACAGGTGATTGCAAACCATTAGATGTTTGCCGGCGCGTACGACAGTCATCCATCCAAGCACCACCACGCTTACCTTCGCGGGCATAGAGATCAAAATAGAAGCTGCCTCTGTGTTCACCTTCACTATCTTCAATACTGAAAAAGCGGACATCTTTATGCCAAGAGTCAAACTCTTTTTGCTCCTGTATCGTGAGACCAAACAGACGGTTAACCGTGTAAAAAAGACCTGATAGTACTTTATCTTCAGGAAAATATGGTCGTAACAGTTCTTGAGATATTTCATACCTGTGATGCTTTAACTTTTCAGCATAAAAACTGAGATCCCAAGGAGCCAGTTCTACCACCTGATACTCCTGCTTAGCAAATTCGGTTAGTTCTGCAAGCTCTGCTTTACCTTGATCTTTAGAACGTAACGCGAGTTCATTAAGAAAATCAAGCACCTTTTCTGGATTGTCAGCCATTTTAGTCGCCAAAGATTTATGGGCAAAACTATCAAAACCCAATAACTGCGCTAACTCATGGCGAAGTGCTAATATCTCATCCATTAACGGACCATTATCAAATTCACCGGCAAAAGGACCTTGATTAGACGCACGCGTAACGAAAGCACGGTAACACTCTTCTCTAAGTAAGCGGCTCTCACTATAGGTCATCACCGGTAAGTACGATGGGAAATCTAAGGTAAATAACCACCCATCTAGCTCTTTAGCTGCTGCCATTGCTTGAGCAGCCGCAATCGCTGACTCTGGCAATCCTGCTAACTGTGCTTTATCGGTGATTAATTTACTCCATGCCTGAGTTGCATCAAGTAATTGATTTGAGAAACCACTGGTTAACTCAGACATACGTTTAACCAGTTCACCATAACGCCGTTTATCTTCATCATTTAACCCGATGCCTGACAACTCGAAATCACGTAAACTATGTTCAATTACAGTTTGCTGTGCTTTGCTCATTAACGTAAATTCAGCTGAACCTTTCAAAGATTTATATGCTTGATATAAGGGCTGATGTTGACCTACATAGGTACCATATTCAGAGAGCAATGGTAAACAGGCATCATGAGCTTCACGCCATTGCTCAGTGCTAACAACTGAGTTCATATGAGAGACTGGTGACCAGATTTTACCTAAAGCATCATCCGTTTCTTCCAAAGGTGCGATCAGATTATCCCAAGTAAAAGAATCCTTTTGACTCAAGACCTCATCAATCTTACGACGGCAATCGGTAATACCTTTCTCAACAGCAACTTGAATGTGTTCAGGTTTAATTTTAGAAAAAGATGGTAAAATGGCGCTGTCTAACAAAGGGTTGCTCATAGTTATTCCTCAGCATCTGGTAAATTAAATCATCGACAGCTCAGAAATGAGCATCTTAGACTGCTTATATAGACTAGATATGGGCTAACGGAGTGATATTCAAGAAATATCACCCTTGGCAGTCATAAATATCTCACTGTCAGACTAAGTAAACCTAGACATAAATCAAAAATTGACCGCTGTAAATCTTTCTACGCCGGAGTTGATAAGCTGATCGCAAATACTAAGTGTTATTATTTACACTTTAGAATTGATCTGTATCATCCGCAAAAATTACCGTGCCTCGTTGATGTTAGAGTTATTGATGAAAAAAACACCTGAATTCACATTAGTACTAAGCTTAACCATTATCCCATTCGCTATTATGGCAGACACCAACGTTACAATCGACGACTCACATAACACCCGTAAATTTACGCCAAACACAGAAAATAACACTCAATACTTAATTGATTTGGGCTGGGATTCACATTATATCTCTGAGGGGCGAAATAATTTACCTAAAGGCGGGATCATGTGGAGTAGTGTCGCTATTCAGCATAACAATCTAAACGTCTATGCAAGATTAGGCAGCGCTGATAGCCTTCACTATAATGAATGGAACTTAGGGCTCCAGTACACTTTTGCTCTTACTGAAAATCTGGAAACCACGCTTGGCTACCAAAGACTTGAGTTTTATGGTGACCAGCGTTGTAACGATAATGAATTATTTGGTTTACTGACTTATTCGGCCATTGAGTGGTTGACTCCATCTATTAACTACACCTATTCAACCGAAGCTAGCGGTTATTTTGTTGAAGCCAGCCTACACAGTAGCTGGGAATTAATTAACGGGTTTACTCTCACCCCCTATCTTACCCAAGCTTTTGATTTTCAATATGTAACCGAAGAACACAATGGTCGGAACCATTTTCAATTAGGCATCGAGACTGAATACCTGTTTAATCACAATATCACTCTATCAGGGCACATTAGCCGAACCTTTGCGCAACAAGATATTACGTTAGAAGCTAACATAGAGAAACCTGAATCCGGTTTAGATCAAACATTTGCAGGCATACACTTCACTTGGATTTTCTAACCCTAACTCATCATATCTACCTTTAAACAAGAGACGCTATTCACTCTCACAATTCGACTTTGTCAATATTCAAAATTTCAACTAGATTTAATCAAGCTATATTATTAATAGACCACAGAGGAACAAGGAATGTCACTCTTAAGCACTTCAGGGATCATGTCGATTCAATTCGTCCCCTATCGGTATAGGCTAGGTTTCATCACCCCATTCCCCGCAAGTTTATTGTTGATAATCTTGATGATCAGTTCCACATCCCTATATGCAAAAACACAAGACCAGCTTCCACTTGGTGTAGTGCTTGATAGCCAAGGCAATCCGATATCGCTCCCATCTAAACAGCAAAGTGCATTAGAGCTGCCTTCTCTAAAATTACCTAAAAAAATACCTCAGCCCTCTCACAAAAAAAAGACTTCAATTTTGAAGCCAAGAAATAAGCCATTTACACATAAACAATTTACCCGTCGCAACAGTGTAGCCAACGATCCTGGGTGTCGCTGGCTGAACTCTCGAATGACACAGCTAGAAAGCAAAATATCACTGTTAAATGATCATTCCAAGAGTCATCACAATAAAGAATTAGCCATAAGACAGAATGAGTGGAAGTGTATGAAATGTGGAAAAAAAGGACCAAACCAATCTGATCGTAGTAAATGTCAGCACCGACGTTAGTCTAAATGGCACCTTAGAAATCACCCATTTTTTTGAGTCTTGTATTTATATAGTGGTTTGCTGTTTCGTTTCCCCCTACAATATCTGCAATACTCTTTAATCTTAAAGATCCGTCAATTTCATACAACCTCTTCTGGAGATAATAATGTCCCAACATTTTGACTATATCTGTCTTGGCGCTGGTAGCGGTGGTATCGCATCAGCAAACCGTGCGGCAATGCGCGGTGCTAAAGTACTACTCATCGAGGCTAAAGCCCTAGGTGGAACCTGCGTTAACGTAGGTTGTGTCCCTAAAAAGGTAATGTGGTATGGCGCACAAGTAGCCGAAGCTTTACATTTATATGCTAAAGATTATGGCTTCGATGTCACCATCAATAAGTTTGATTGGAATACATTAGTCACCAGCAGAGAAGCCTATATTGATAGAATACATGGGTCATATGATCGAGGTTTAGAAAACAATAAAGTCACCTTAGTGAGAGGTTATGGCCGCTTCGTTAATGAGCGAACAATAGAGGTCGATGGTCAAGAATATACTGCAGATCATATTCTTATTGCTACTGGCGGAGCACCTAGCATCCCAAATATCCCAGGTGCTGAGTATGGTATCGACTCTGATGGCTTCTTTGCGCTCAGAGAACAACCTAAACGTGTTGCCGTTATTGGAGCGGGTTATATTGCAGTTGAACTTGCAGGTGTATTGCATTCACTTGGTAGTGAAACCCACCTATTCGTACGCAAGCATGCCCCATTACGCAGTTTTGATCCAATGTTAAGCGAGGCGCTAATTGAATCAATGGCTACTGACGGTCCGACGCTTCATACCAATAGCACGCCAAAATCGGTCACTAAAAATAGTGATGGTAGTCTCACTCTTACACTAGAAAACGAAACAATAGCTGAAGTTGATACAGTGATCTGGGCCATTGGTCGTACGCCTTCTACTGGTAATATAGGATTAGAAAATACCCAAGTTAAACGAAATGATCGTGGCTATATTGTTGTCGATGAACAACAAAATACGACCAATTCTGGTATTTACTCTGTTGGTGATATCATCGAAGGTGGCGTCGAGCTAACACCGGTTGCCGTTAAAGCTGGCCGACTTCTTGCTGAACGCTTGTTTAATGGAATGGACGATGCAAAAATGGATTATAGCTTAATTCCCACCGTTGTCTTTAGTCATCCAGCAATCGGCACTATGGGCCTTTCTGAGCCAGAAGCCATTGCACAGTACGGCACAGAGCAAGTCAAGTGCTACAACTCTAGCTTCACCTCTATGTACACTGCTGTTACCGCTCATCGACAAGCTTGTAAGATGAAGTTAGTTTGTGCTGGGCCAGAAGAAAAAGTTGTCGGTATCCACGGTATAGGCTTAGGCATGGATGAAATCCTACAGGGTTTTGGTGTGGCCATGAAGATGGGGGCAACGAAAGCTCAGTTCGATGCTGTTGTTGCCATCCACCCCACTGGGGCCGAAGAGTTTGTCACTTTAAGATAGTTGAATCACAACGTATAAAAAATCTTAAAGTAAATTATGCATGAGTAAACCCACGACATAATAACGACTGTTCATTCGCAGCAAAAATACCATGTTAAAATTTTAATTCGACATGGTATTTAGTTATTGATAGTACGTTACCTACTGCTAAACATGTTTACCTATCATTGATCTTCATTGTCAAAAAAATACTAAAACACTGTGACTATTGCTGTTCTGAACAATCCTGCGTCTCGACTGCTATTAGTATCATCAGAAAAATCAGTATATTCTAATTTTAAAGCAGCTGAAGGGTGAAAATCCCAACGAGCGCCCACTGTAGTATAATTGCTTTCCCTCTGCTGTGAGGCAATAAGACCTTGTGTTGGTACGCTAAGACCAGGTATTGATGGAGCATTACTGGCAAAATTGTCTCTTTCATTTTCATCAGCGCCATAAGTAACATGAATAAGCAAATCGCTTATCTTATACCCCCCCAGAATAAAGTAAGAATCTTGATTTGCCAAAGTCGTCCCATCTAAGGTTAAGCGAGTAAATTCACCAACAGCAATAAAATTGTCAAAATCAAGCTGAAAACCAAATTCGACAAATTTACCAGTATCACTTTCTATCGCGATATTATCAGCAATATCAGGAAAACCTGCTAAATTCCAGCCATTGGCTAAGCCGTCAAAAAATGGCGCATTCATGTCAGATTGAAGGTATGCAGCACGTAATGTGAGCCAGTTTTTATTCACAGTAACCGCCAACCCCATTAAATCTTTAAAATCCGGTTCAACGGGTCCCTCACCAAGACTAATATCTTCTGTATTACTGCCATAAATCACTTGAATAGTAGTATCAAAACCAACAAATTCATCGCTATATATAGCACCTAAGCCTTCAAATGTATCAAAAGCAACACTATACACACCTTCTGGTGGCGTGATCCAAGGATAAGCATAGGAAACATCTAAATAATCTGAGTACATATAAAATGGCACTCGTTGTTTACCTAATAAAAAACGTAAATTATCAGTAGCATCGTAACTCACGAATGCCCATTCAAAGTTTGCCTCCCAGTTATCCACCCCCCTTGACATAATTTGCGCGGTAACACCGAGCCCATTGCCTAAATCGCTACTGGCTTGAATAGCAAGTAAAGAACCCGTTTCAAAATCTAACGAATCATCAAAATCATATAGCTCTTCATCACTCGAACTGGTCATTCCTGCAACGATATTAGCAAAGCCATTCAGGACAACTTCAGCTTGAGAAGCTCCACTGATTAATATACTGATGAGTGCGATAGACTTGCATAGAGTTTTCATCTTTCATCCACCTATTTGTTTGAATAGTTTTAGATATTTAATTTTAGACTTTAAACTGGCAAGTCACATTTTCTAACTCACCAGCTAACTCCGCTAATTGATTACTTACATTAGCAATCGTTGAAGATGCTTCGGATGCTTCATCAGCACAATGCTGAATTTCTTCTACATGGCCAACTATTAAACCGGAAACTTGATGCTGCTGCTCTGTTGCAAGCGCTATTGAACCATTCATCTCAGTGATTGTTTGAACTGCCTCTGTTATCGCTAATAAACTGTCTCCAGCCTCATTAACGCTTTCAACGCTCATTTCTACACTGGATCTTGAATTTTCCATCATCGACACCGCTTTACTGGCCGCTGTTTTTAACTGATCAAGCATTTGATTAATTTCTTCTGTAGATTCCTGAGTTCTTGATGCTAAGTTTCTTACTTCATCAGCAACAACAGCAAAACCTCTTCCCTGCTCCCCGGCTCTTGCTGCCTCTATTGCAGCATTTAAAGCCAATAAGTTTGTTTGCTCTGCAATACCTTTAATCACTTCAAGTACAACATTCACCCTATTCGTATCTTCTTGTAATTGAATAATTGTTTGAGCAGATTCATTCACATTTTTTGATAATTCGCGGATCCCTTTTACTGTATGCTCAACGACTTGCTTACCTTTATCAGCATCAACACTGGCATTTTTAGCTGATGAAGCAGCTTCAGCTGCATTGGTTGTAATACTTGCAACACTTTGGTTCATCTCTTCTACAGATTCTCGAGATTGTACGATACTGTCTGATTGACGAGCAAAAATAACGATTGTCTGCTTCGATAATGATTGAATCGAATTGGAGGTTTCAGCTAATGGTTTGGCAATATCAACGACGTCTTTTATCACTCCTTGTAATTTTTCAATAAAACTATTAAACCAAAAAACTAAATCACCAATTTCATCTTTGCTCTTAGTCGATAATCTAACGGTTAAATCACCATTTTCTTGTGCAATGTTTTGCATTGAGTCAATGATCCCTTTTAAATTCGAACGAATCGCGCTAGCAATAGGAACAGACACAGCAAATAAAAGTACAATCGTGATACTTCCAACAATAACACCAATCATAGACGTTGATTCAGCTTGCTCGCTAACCGATTCAAATGCATAATTAAATGAATCTGAACGTTCGCTTTGAAACTTACTAAGTTTACTCTGCAAAGCCAGCAACTTAACAGACATGTCTTTACTACGTTGACCAATTTTAGAAAAATCAGCAGTCCCATCAACCATATCTTTTGATAGACCGTAAGCTTCATGATAATACTCATCAAAATCTGTAATTAACGATTGTAAAAATACAGCATTATTTTTGTCTGTATTAATATTTACCTGTATTTTAGTCCGTATTTCATCAGCATAATTATTCGCTACCTCCAACAACTCAACTTCAGATAATGTGACTGAATTACCGAGAGTCACACTTATTTTATCTAATCGAACCAAGCTATATTCTGATGTTTGTAATAGCTGATATTCGATTCGATATGCATTATCTAAGGAAGAAACAATATTAGACATTGACGACATGCTGATCCCTAGATAAAAACAAAACCCAGCAGCACCAACAATGGGGATCAGTAAAATTTTAAAACGTATAGATAACTCTCTAAAAAAGTCCATATGCATTCTCTAACAATAGTTAAAGTGAGATAACGAGTATAAAAAGCATAGATGTAAATTTTAATTTAACAAGTTAGTACTTAAAAGATAAACATATTAATTCATAATAAACAGCGTATTCAAATGAGATGCACTGACTAACGCTCTCGCATTTTCAAAATGGAAAGTCCCATCTAACATGACGAAATATGCTAAAGCGATCAAACCTGCATTGACAGACGAGTGAGTGTTTTGCAGCATTTAAAAAGAAAAAATCCCGTTTCGTTAGCAACAGGCTTTTTTCGTTCTCGTTAAGAGAATTTTATTTTCACTACTTTACTCTAACAAAAAGTAAAAGTGAAAACGAATTAGGCGCCTGGAAATGACCTACTCTCACATGGGGGTGAAGAAGTAGTGATTTGAATGCATCGCATTCAGCTGCTTTGTAACGAGAGTCGGCACCGTCACTGTACTGGGGAGCCCGCTTAGCGGCGGGTTGACATCGAGGTAGGCATTGCACGTACGTGCTTAAGTGGATAAGCCACCTGCCTAGAATAACATTAGATACGCCAAATGAAGTGTCAAACTATTAACAGTCCAAACGCAAAAAAGCCACCTTAATAAGGTGGCTTCTCTACTTAAATAGGCGCCTGGAAATGACCTACTCTCACATGGGGAGACCCCACACTACCATCGGCGCGATTGCGTTTCACTTCTGAGTTCGGGATGGGATCAGGTGGTGCCACAATGCTATGGTTTCCAGACAAATTCTTACTGGTTAATTATTCGTCTCACGGCATTGTTTCCTCGCTCCAGTGCTTGTGTACTAAAGTACACGCCGCGCTTCACTCGTTACGGCTTTGTCAGCCAAACAATTTCCTGCGTAATTAACCAAATAACTAAATTCGAAAAGCTGTTAAATAAATATAATTGAGTGTAACTTAAATCAAATTGGTATTCTTTTTCGCTCTGTAATCACTCATTAACCACAAACTTCTTAGAAGTAAAACCCATCTGGGTTGTATGGTTAAGCCTTACGAGTCATTAGTACAGGTTAGCTCAACGCCTCACAACGCTTACACACCCTGCCTATCAACGTCCTAGTCTCGAACGGCTCTTTAAAGGGATTAAATCCCTAGGGATGACTCATCTTAGGACTCGCTTCCCGCTTAGATGCTTTCAGCGGTTATCGATTCCGAACGTAGCTACCGGGCAATGCTATTGGCATAACAACCCGAACACCAGCGGTTCGTCCACTCCGGTCCTCTCGTACTAGGAGCAGCTTCCTTCAATCATCCAACGCCCACGGCAGATAGGGACCGAACTGTCTCACGACGTTCTGAACCCAGCTCGCGTACCACTTTAAATGGCGAACAGCCATACCCTTGGGACCGACTTCAGCCCCAGGATGTGATGAGCCGACATCGAGGTGCCAAACACCGCCGTCGATATGAACTCTTGGGCGGTATCAGCCTGTTATCCCCGGCGTACCTTTTATCCGTTGAGCGATGGCCCTTCCATTCAGAACCACCGGATCACTATGACCTACTTTCGTACCTGCTCGACGTGTATGTCTCGCAGTTAAGCTGGCTTATGCCATTGCACTAACCGTACGATGTCCGACCGTACTTAGCCAACCTTCGTGCTCCTCCGTTACTCTTTGGGAGGAGACCGCCCCAGTCAAACTACCCACCAGACACTGTCCTCGACCCCGATTCAGGGGGCCAGAGTTAGAACATCAAAACTACAAGGGTGGTATTTCAAGGTTGACTCCATCAGAACTAGCGTCCCAACTTCATAGTCTCCCACCTATCCTACACATGTAGGTTCAATGTTCAGTGCCAAGCTATAGTAAAGGTGCACGGGGTCTTTCCGTCTAGCCGCGGGTATACGGCATCTTCACCGCAATTTCAACTTCACTGAGTCTCGGCTGGAGACAGCGTGGCCATCATTACGCCATTCGTGCAGGTCGGAACTTACCCGACAAGGAATTTCGCTACCTTAGGACCGTTATAGTTACGGCCGCCGTTTACCGGGGCTTCGATCATGAGCTTCTCCGAAGATAACCCAATCAATTAACCTTCCGGCACCGGGCAGGCGTCATACCGTATACTTCCTCTTGCGAGTTTGCACAGTACTGTGTTTTTGATAAACAGTTGCAGCCACCTGGTATCTGCGACTCCCGTCAGCTTAAAGAGCAAGTCTTATCACCAACAGGAGCGTACCTTCTCCCGAAGTTACGGTACCATTTTGCCTAGTTCCTTCAGCCGAGTTCTCTCAAGCGCCTTGGTATTCTCTACCCAACCACCTGTGTCGGTTTGGGGTACGATTCCTACTAACCTGAAGCTTAGAAGATTTTCCTGGAAGCATGGCATCAACTACTTCATCACCTTAGTGACTCGTCATCAGCTCTCAGCATCGCAATTTAATGCGTATTCCCGGATTTGCCTAAGAATACTGCCTACTACCTTAAACGCGGACAACCAACGCCGCGCTAGCCTAGCCTTCTCCGTCTCTCCATCGCAGTTAGCAGAAGTACGGGAATATTAACCCGTTTCCCATCGACTACGCCTTTCGGCCTCGCCTTAGGGGTCGACTCACCCTGCCCTGATTAACATTGGACAGGAACCCTTGGTCTTTCGGCGAGGGAGTTTTTCACTCCCTTTATCGTTACTCATGTCAGCATTCGCACTTCTGATACCTCCAGCGTGGGTTACCCCTTCACCTTCTACGGCTTACAGAACGCTCCTCTACCGCGTACATCAAAGATGCACACCCGTAGCTTCGGTGTATTGCTTAGCCCCGTTAAATCTTCCGCGCAGGCCGACTCGACTAGTGAGCTATTACGCTTTCTTTAAATGATGGCTGCTTCTAAGCCAACATCCTAGCTGTCTAAGCCTTCCCACATCGTTTCCCACTTAGCAATAACTTTGGGACCTTAGCTGACGGTCTGGGTTGTTTCCCTTTTCACGACGGACGTTAGCACCCGCCGTGTGTCTCCCGAGTAGTACTCATTGGTATTCGGAGTTTGCAAAGGGTTGGTAAGTCGGGATGACCCCCCTAGCCTTAACAGTGCTCTACCCCCCCAATGGTATTCGCTCGAGGCGCTACCTAAATAGCTTTCGAGGAGAACCAGATATCTCCCGGTTTGATTGGCCTTTCACCCCCATCCACAAGTCATCCGCTCATTTTTCAACATAAGTCGGTTCGGTCCTCCAATTGATGTTACTCAATCTTCAACCTGCCCATGGATAGATCACCGGGTTTCGGGTCTACACCTTGCAACTAAACGCGCAGTTAACACTCGGTTTCCCTACGGCTCCGCTATTCGCTTAACCTCGCTACAAAATGTAAGTCGCTGACCCATTATACAAAAGGTACGCAGTCACGGTTTCTTACCCATAAAGAGTTGAACCGCTCCCACTGCTTGTACGTATACGGTTTCAGGTTCTATTTCACTCCCCTCACAGGGGTTCTTTTCGCCTTTCCCTCACGGTACTGGTTCACTATCGGTCAGTCAGGAGTATTTAGCCTTGGAGGATGGTCCCCCCATGTTCAGACAAGATGTCACGTGTCCCGTCCTACTCGTTTTCATCTATGGTTAGTTTTCATGTACGGGGCTATCACCCTGTGCCGCTGTGCTTTCCAACACATTCCACTAACACCCCATAGACTTAAGGGCTAACCCCCGTTCGCTCGCCGCTACTAGGGGGATCTCGGTTGATTTCTTTTCCTCCGGGTACTTAGATGTTTCAGTTCCCCGGGTTCGCCTCACGACACTATGTATTCATGTCGTGATACATGCTTATGCATGTGGGTTTCCCCATTCGGATATCGTTAGCTCAAATGCTTGTTACTAGCTCGCCAACGCTTTTCGCAAGTTACTACGTCCTTCATCGCCTCTGACTGCCAAGGCATCCACCGTATACGCTTAGTCACTTAACCATACAACCCACATAGGTTTTTATTCGCTTGCTACTTTGCCCTTATGCGGCGTTACTTAAGTTCGCTTGTCAGTTATGTAGCGCTGCTACATGCCTTTCTCGCTCACTTTCGCGCCTTGCCTAAGACCAAACTCGCTGCGCTAATATTATCTATTGTTCAAACGGGTAGTTTGAACGAGATGTATCGCAACTAATGGTGTTTACTTTCGCCAAAAGAATACTCTTGAACTCATCACCCTAAGGTAAATTATTCCGCACTTGATTTAAGTGTTTGAGAACTCAATTATTTATTTTCGCATTAATGCTATTAACAACAAACAACCTATAACATAAGCCATTCACTGTCCCTTTCACATTAACACTATCAGCTTTCCAAATTTTTAAAGAGCGGGCTTAAAAAAGCCAAAGATAAAGTATTAGTTTATCTTTGGCATCTCTATCCAATGCATGTATATATTGTATTAAAATATAATTAAATGGTGGAGCTATGCGGGATCGAACCGCAGACCTCCTGCGTGCAAGGCAGGCGCTCTCCCAGCTGAGCTATAGCCCCATTTACATGCAGTCAAACAAAATATATACGTTTACTTATTACTAAGTTATTACCAAATCGCTTCTTAACAATGCCAACAGTGACGACGTTTAGCTTTCTTAAACGAGTCACTTCCCAACGTATGAAAGGAGAGATTTTGGTGGGTCAGAGTGGACTTGAACCACCGACCTCACCCTTATCAGGGGTGCGCTCTAACCAGCTGAGCTACAGACCCATTTATACTTGCATTCTTATTAATAGCTTACTGCTTTAAACAAGAGTACGTCGTCTAAATAGACACGTATATTTTTTGCTCTTTCTTCTATCAAGTAATCTGTGTGAACACTCAGCAAATATTGAGTTAGTCGTATAGGTAAGGAGGTGATCCAGCCCCAGGTTCCCCTAGGGCTACCTTGTTACGACTTCACCCCAGTCATGAACCACACCGTGGTAAACGCCCTCCCCGAAAGGTTAAGCTATCTACTTCTGGTGCAGCCCACTCCCATGGTGTGACGGGCGGTGTGTACAAGGCCCGGGAACGTATTCACCGTGGCATTCTGATCCACGATTACTAGCGATTCCGACTTCATGGAGTCGAGTTGCAGACTCCAATCCGGACTACGACCGGCTTTGTGAGATTAGCTCCACCTCGCGGCTTTGCAACCCTCTGTACCGACCATTGTAGCACGTGTGTAGCCCTACTCGTAAGGGCCATGATGACTTGACGTCGTCCCCACCTTCCTCCGGTTTATCACCGGCAGTCTCCCTAAAGTTCCCGGCATGACCCGCTGGCAAATAAGGATAAGGGTTGCGCTCGTTGCGGGACTTAACCCAACATTTCACAACACGAGCTGACGACAGCCATGCAGCACCTGTCTCTCAGTTCCCGAAGGCACCAAACCATCTCTGGTAAGTTCTGAGGATGTCAAGAGTAGGTAAGGTTCTTCGCGTTGCATCGAATTAAACCACATGCTCCACCGCTTGTGCGGGCCCCCGTCAATTCATTTGAGTTTTAACCTTGCGGCCGTACTCCCCAGGCGGTCTACTTAATGCGTTAGCTTGGGAACCCAGTAACTAAGTTACCAAATTCCGAGTAGACATCGTTTACGGCGTGGACTACCAGGGTATCTAATCCTGTTTGCTCCCCACGCTTTCGTACATGAGCGTCAGTCTTTGTCCAGGGGGCCGCCTTCGCCACCGGTATTCCTTCAGATCTCTACGCATTTCACCGCTACACCTGAAATTCTACCCCCCTCTACAAGACTCTAGTTCCCCCAGTTCCAAATGCAATTCCCAGGTTGAGCCCGGGGCTTTCACATCTGGCTTAAAAAACCGCCTGCGTACGCTTTACGCCCAGTAATTCCGATTAACGCTTGCACCCCTCGTATTACCGCGGCTGCTGGCACGAAGTTAGCCGGTGCTTCTTCTGCGAGTAACGTCACAGCTAGCCGCTATTAACGACCAACCTTTCCTCCTCGCTGAAAGTGCTTTACAACCCGAAGGCCTTCTTCACACACGCGGCATGGCTGCATCAGGCTTTCGCCCATTGTGCAATATTCCCCACTGCTGCCTCCCGTAGGAGTCTGGGCCGTGTCTCAGTCCCAGTGTGGCTGATCATCCTCTCAGACCAGCTAGGGATCGTCGCCTAGGTGAGCCATTACCTCACCTACTAGCTAATCCCACCTAGACTCATCTAATCGCGGAAGGCCCGAAGGTCCCCTCCTTTCCCCCGTAGGGCGTATGCGGTATTAGCAGTCGTTTCCAACTGTTATCCCCCACGACTAGGCAGATATCTAGGCATTACTCACCCGTCCGCCGCTCGACGCCTGATAGCAAGCTATCTTCGTTTCCGCTCGACTTGCATGTGTTAGGCCTGCCGCCAGCGTTCAATCTGAGCCATGATCAAACTCTTCAATTAAAGTTTTTTGCTAAACCCCGTTAAGGACTCAGCGGCTCAATGAATTCTGATGTCATTGACAACACTCATAAGAGCATTAACAACGATTGTACATATTGATTCAAACTAGGTTCGAATCTATGAACACTCATTCATTGAGAAATTTTTTGACTGCCTCACTTTTACTAGAAAAAAGAGGCAGTTTCGAATAACTCAATACCTGTGAGTGTCCACACAGATTACTTGATAAATTGTTAAAGAGCGTTAGTACCAATCTTTCAGATACTGCCGTTAGACGCTAGGTCGTTGGCTTGAGGAGGCGTATTCTACACTCTCCATCGTTTGCGTCAAGCGCTTATTTTAAGAAGATTTTCAATTGACGTTTTCTTGTACACTTTCGTGTTAGGCTACATCAATGAACCACTTAAACTGCTTTTCACCCTACTAAGCTTTCTATTGAAATCTCAATCTCTAACACTGCTGCAAGTCACTTACTCCTTAGCGTTTACGCTATCTCGTTGGCCTACTGTGCCGTGTCAGTGGTTGCGCATTATAGGGATATCACCGCAGAGTACAAGCGCTTTTTTATAAAAATATCAATTAATAGTTTTCATGGGGAATAATCAAACAACATGACTATTTAAGCAACTAAACTCTGTTCATTGTCCCAAAAACAAGCTTAGTTTCCGGTCAATTAACCACAGCATCCATGATTCAAAAAAATGTATGATTAAACAAGCCTAATTACACACTGTAAAACATTAGCCACAAGTAACAGATTCTATTTCGCATCTCGTTCGAGTAACTTATCTAACTCTTTTTGCTCTTCTGCGCTAATAGCTTGCTCGTCGAGCTCTGTAATGGCTTGTTTACGTATAAAGAAAAAACCAATCAATAAGCCCGTCATTAACAAAACTATTGGCCCTAACCATAGTGCATAGGTTTTAGTCTCCATCCTTGGTTTATAAAGAACAAACTCTCCATACCGGCTCGTCATAAACTCAATGACTTCATCATCGTTTTTACCAGCATCAATCATTTGATATAACTCAAGACGTAAATCTTGAGCAACTAAAGAGTTAGAGTCTACCAAGTTCTGATTCTGACATTGAGGACAACGTAAAGAATGTGCTAGTGCTAAAGCTCGCTGCTGATTATCTACCGACTTAAATTCATATGTATCTACAGGAGTAGCAAATGCACCTGATAACATAATGAGTGATAACGCAATAGCAGTGAAAATTCGAAACCAATAGCTAATCATGAAGCCCCCTCTAACTTCGCTACTGCCTGAAGCTCTTTAATCATAGGTAACAAGATCTCACTCCAAGCTCTTTGGTCAATAGGACCTGCAAAACGGTATCGAACAATGCCATTATGATCAACTAAGAAGCTTTCTGGAGCACCATAGACACCTAAATCGAGGCCTAATCGTCCATCATGATCAAAAATATTTTTAGTATACGGATCACCTTTACGCCTTAACTCAAGAAGTGCCATTTCTCGTTCATCACGATAATTAATACCGTAAATAGGCAGAATGTTCTGACGCGCAAACCGAATCAGATAAGGATGTTCATATTTACATGATGGGCACCATGTCGCCCATACATTAAATAGCGAAACCTTACCTTGCAAACTTTCGTTAGTAATCACTTCACTTGGGTTCTCTAAACTTTCCAATTGAAAAGCAGGAACAAGCTTACCTTCTAGTGCGGAATCTAGCTGTTGTGGATTAAGGAACAGACCTTTATAAAGGAGTATTCCCATCACCAAAAATAGTACTAATGGAATAAACAGCACTAGTCTCTTTTTCATATTTGCCCCCAATTCAGTTAAGTGGTCACTAATGTTACTTTCTTTACATCAGGCCCTAGTGATACGATTACTTTTTTTGTGCGATAACGCTTATCGGATGCAGCAAAGAACCCACCCACCATCATAAAGATGCTACCAAACCATAACCAACGAACAAAAGGCTTATAATTCAAACGTACTGCAAATTCAGTTGCGTTAATGGGATCCCCCATAGTGACATATAAATCTCTGAATACGCCCCAATCTATTCCCGCTTCTGTCATTCCCATCGTTTGAACATTATATTGACGTCTATCAGGCTTTAATAAGGTAACTAATTGGCCTTCTTTAGTCACTTCAATTAACCCTTGCTTAGCTGAATAATTAGGCCCATCAACTTTTTGTGTTTCCAAATACTTAAAGCTATACCCGGCTAATTCTTGCGTAATACCTGGGCCCATGCGAACGCTTTTTTCAATAGAATAGTTAGAAACAATCGTTGCGCCGACAACAGAAACGGCAATACCTAAATGAGCAATGATCATACCTAACTGACTTCTGTTAAGGCTGATTAAACTCAAAGAACCATCTTTGGCTTTCATCATGTCATAACCTGCACGCACTGTAGCCAATACGATCCATGCTGCTGCTGTGATACCTAACATGACCCACAGATTAAACTGACCATCAGCAAAAAATGGTGTGGCGGTGCCAA
The DNA here is from genome assembly GCF_013248905.1 of Shewanella sp. VB17. NCBI lineage: Bacteria > Pseudomonadati > Pseudomonadota > Gammaproteobacteria > Alteromonadales > Shewanellaceae > Shewanella > Shewanella sp. VB17. The sequence continues at coordinate 541,770 of NZ_JABRVS010000001.1, read as the reverse complement.
CTAGAATCGCAATTATTGCAGGGACAAGCAGTTTCGCTTTTAAAATACCCGGTTTAGATTTTTTCCAACGTATATTAGGGCCTATACCCATAAACGCAAATAACACCAACACGATAGGTACAAATACAGTATTAAAGTACGGTGGACCTACAGAAATCTTACCCATGTTAAGTGCATCAATAAGTAAGGGATAAAGTGTACCGAGAAGCACTGTGGCACAAGCAACGGTCAATAATATATTACAAATTAACAGCATGGATTCTCTAGACTTCAATTCAAAACGCGCAGGACTCTTCATGTCACTTGCCCGAAATGCAAACAAAGCCAGCGATCCGCCAACGGTTAGCCCCAACAGTAACAGAATAAATATTCCACGACTTGGATCTGATGCGAATGAATGCACTGACGTCAGTACGCCAGAACGGACGATAAAGGTCCCAAGCAAACTCAATGAAAAGGCAAAAATCGAAAGTAATACTGTCCAGTTACGAAAAGCTGCACGCTTCTCAGTAACAATGACTGAATGCAATAGTGCTGTACCAACTAACCAAGGCATAAATGACGCATTTTCGACTGGATCCCAAAACCACCAACCGCCCCAACCTAATTCATAATAAGCCCACCAAGAACCTAGCGAGATACCACCAGTAAGAAATATCCAAGCAGCCAAAACCCAAGGACGACTCCAACGAGCCCAAGCCGCATCAAGACGACCTCCCATCAGTGCCGAAATAGCAAAGGCAAAACTGACGGAGAAGCCAACATACCCTAAATAAAGCATAGGCGGATGGAAAATAAGGCCAACATCTTGCAACATTGGATTGAGATCTCGACCTTCCATTGGTATCGGAAATAAACGCTCAAATGGGTTTGACGTTAAGAGCATAAAAAATGTGAAACCAACAACGATGAAGGCGAGTACTGATAACACTCTAGCAATGAAAACTTCTTCTATATTTTTACTTAATGAAGCTACTGCTACGGTCCAAACTGATAAGGCAAACACCCAAAACAGTAACGAGCCTTCATGCCCCCCCCATACGGCAGCGATTTTAAAAAATGTAGGTAACTGCGAATTTGAGTGATTAGCAACGTAAGCAACTGAAAAGTCATCAATAACAAAGCTATAACCAAGAACTGTAATCGATAAGAGAATAAAGAAAAACATCCCATAACTTAATGGCCAAGCATAACGCACTAAGTATGGATCTTTACGTGCAACACCAATTAAAGGAATGCTAGCCAACAGAAAGGCAAATGCCAAACCTATGATAAGCGACAGGTGTCCTAATTCAGGGATCATGGGGTTTCCTCAGTCCTATTAGTGGATTGAATAAATGCTAGTTCAATGCATATGAGTTTACGACTTACACGGCTCAAGGTACAAATTTTGAGTCATTTTAGTATTTGCGACTGTATCTGTCTGCTTATTTCGAACAATTATGGGCGACTAGTCTCATTCTTCACCAACAAGGATTTGTTGTCCCATTATAAAAACAGCTTACATTAACACTCAAACCCTCGCTTAAGAGTTACATTCTAACTCTTTTTTAGAAATAGAAACGAACTGTGAACCAGTGCTCAACTATGACTTCTGAGACGAGATAAGTCCTTATATTACTGTTCAATGCATAATCTTTACGTATAATCCTATTCTTATCCCAGCGGCATCTCCGCTTTTTTCTAACGAATGTGAAAAAGAAATAATGACCACTCTATGGATTTTTATTGCGCTTTTCTTATTAGTCAGCTTAGTACTGATTTGGTTTCCTCACTTTCGGCAACAACAAATGCTGCAAACAGAAGAAGCTGATTTTCGGAAAAAAACTAACCTTGAACTGTTTCAAAACCGCCTTGCTACATTAGAAAAAGAACGGACCGATGAGCAGATTGACCAAATTGAATTTAATGCACTAAAGAAAGAATTAGAAATTAGTTTGCTTCAAGATACTCAACAATGCGCCGATGAGTCTTTAGTCATTAAAATAACACCTAAAGGATTGTTATGGCCAGGCGTGATGTCACTTGCCATATTGAGCATTAGTGGATATTTTTATATTAATTTAGGTGCCTACGCTAACGTAAACCAAGCAGAACAAGTAAGCATTCATCCAAGTATGACCGCTGAGCAAATCATGCAACAACGCCTCAAAATGATGGAAGCCCAAATTGAATTAGAACCAGAAAACAGTCAGCTTCTTTTCAGTCTAGGCCATCGTTATATCTCAGCTAACCGTTATGATGATGCCATTAAGACATTTAATAAAGCAATAGAGTTAGTAGGAAGCCATGCAGAATTACTTGGGCCCAAAGCAACGGCTATGTACTACAAAGCGAATCAACAGATGACACCAGAAATTCAAGCGATAATCGACACGTCACTCTCGCTCGATCCTGAAGATCCATCCACACTATTATTAGTCGGCATGAATTCATATTTTACCAATAATTATCAAAAATCCATCGACGCATGGCAAATTATACTTGATAGTAAACGAGAAGATGTTGATCGCAGTGCCATTATCAACGCCATTGATACCGCTAAAATGAGAATCAAAGCAAAAACAGGTGTAATGCCTAATGATAAGATTAATACCGTTAAAAGCGTTACTGTAGAGGTCTCTATTTCACCGGAGCTTCAAAATAAGGTCGATGAAAACGATACGCTATTTATTTTTGCTCGTAATACTGAAGGTCAAAAACTACCTTTAGCTGCAACCAAGATCTCAGCAAAATCCTTACCGGCAACAATCACCTTAGATAATAGTACTAGTATGAGCGATGCTATAAAGCTTAGCGATGTAAGTAATGTCGAAATTATCGCGGTATTGTCCAAGCATGGTTCAGTAAAACCTCAACCAGGTGATATTAGAGGTCGCTTAAAAACGATGCCAGTCGGTTCAAACGCAAAACTGGTGTTAGATACACAAGTTCAATAATCTACCCACTACGTTAAGAAGCCGACTCAGTGTCGGCTTTTTCCACCACGCTTACCTATGAATGTTGTTACAAACTCAACATACAGGCATAAAAAAGCCGACTCAAATTAGGTCGGCTTGTTTATTAATGAACAATTACTTAGACATGAACTCAATAGCCTTCTTGTAATCTTCATCAGTACAATCAGTACACATACCGCCTGGTGGCATTGCACCTTTACCCGTTTTCACTGTGGCAACCAATGTATCAATGCCTAAAGCAAGACGTGGCTCCCAAGCGGCTGCATCGTGGGCTTTTGGAGCACCAGCGACACCCATACTATGACATACAGTACATGCCTTAGTATAAATATCCTCACCTTCTTGTGCAGAAACGCTTGCAGACAAAGTAAGTGCAGCTACAGCAGTTATTGCTAACAATTTTTTCATGTTCGATGTTCCTAATGCAAATACGTACAAAGCTCAACACTGCCTTTTTGCTCATCACTGCGAGTAAGGCAGATTATTATTTTATCTATTACAGAATACAACAGATCAGTATAAATCGCACCTTTTATGCTTTAAATCAAAGTATATGTATCAAAAATGCGACCCAAATAGAATATTCCATAATTTATTCGTAAAAGCTTAAAAGTGCCAACTATTTATCTAAAAGGTTTCATTTTTTGGAAGCTTATCAAATTGCTGATATTAAAAAGCAACCATGACTAAACCCGTATAAAGGATTGTGATAATATCATTGATATTAACATTCGGTATGATATTGAGGACTCTGTGGTAGAAAAAAACAAATCTCAACTCCTATTAGCAGCTAATCAATTGACTTGTATTCGTGAAGAGAGAATTCTATTTGATGAGCTCAGTTTTGAGATAAGCACTGGTGAGATAGTCCAAGTGGAAGGTCCAAATGGCTCAGGAAAAACGAGCTTACTTCGTATTTTAGCGGGGTTATCACGCCCATACTCTGGTCATGTCCAATACCAAAAAAAAAATATAACTCAAGTCAGAGATGAATTTAATAGTGATCTTCTCTACTTAGGGCATCTAGCGGGTGTAAAAAGTGAGTTAACAGCAGAAGAAAACCTCAGCTTTAATTTAAAATTGAGCGGCTATGATGAATTCAACACAACAGACATTTTAGGTAAAGTGAACCTTGCAGGCTTTGAAGATGCACTTACAGGTCATCTTTCTGCGGGGCAGCATAGACGAACAGCACTAGCAAGGCTCTGGCACACAAATTGTCGAATATGGCTTCTCGATGAACCTTTTACTGCTATCGATAAAAAAGGTGTTCAAGAGCTAGAACATCTTTTTCTCGATCACGCCAAACGTGGTGGTTGTATTATATTAACCACACATCAAGATATGCAAGTCATCAGCGACGAGAAAATTCGCAAAATAAATCTTGAATATCAATTTGTATAAAGGTGGGCAAATGAACAAAAATAGCCGTTGTAGCCAAGCATTTTTCACACTGTTAAAGCGTGACTTACACATTGCTATTCGCCATAAAGGTGACATTTTTAATCCCTTACTATTTTTTATCTTAGTCGTTACTCTGTTTCCACTGGCAATAGGCCCTGACCCTAAAGTATTATCAACGATTGCACCGGGCGTTATTTGGGTTGCGGCTCTACTCGCCTCCATGCTGTCGTTAGAGCGATTATTTAAAGCTGACTATACCGATGGAAGTTTGGAGCAGATGTTATTAAGCCCTCACCCATTATCATTAATGGTGCTCGCCAAGGTATTAGCTCATTGGATCTTAACTGGCGTACCATTAATTTTAATCGCACCTTTATTAGCAGTTCTGTTGCATTTAGATCACAACAGTTACGGAGCACTAATGGCCACGTTGACACTAGGCACGCCAGTTTTGAGCCTATTAGGTGCAATTGGTGTCGCATTGACCGTAGGGTTACATAAAGGTGGTGTACTACTGAGTCTATTAATCTTACCTTTATACATTCCAGTACTGATATTTGCCACAACAGCAATCGATTCAGCTGGATTAAATTTACCTTACAGTGGGCACCTCGCGATTATCGGTGCCATGCTGATCGGTTCATTAATTTTGGCACCTTTTGCTATAGGTGCATCATTAAGAGTGAGTACTAACTAAAATGTGGAAATGGCTACATAGCTACGCGGATCCTGAACGCGCTTATAAACTATCAGGAAAAATGCTTCCCTGGTTTGCCATATTATCAATAGCTTTAATTGGTATTGGCTCCGTATGGGGGCTGGCTTTTGCGCCAGCAGACTATCAACAAGGTGAAAGTTATCGCATCATTTTTATCCATGTTCCAGCTGCTTCAATGTCAATGGCTGCGTACATGGGAATGGCAACCTGTGCATTCATCGGCTCAGTCTGGCAAATAAAATCTGCTGACTGGGCTGCAGCAGCTATCGCGCCAGTTGGAGCCGTTATTACCTTTATTGCATTGATCACTGGTGCTGCATGGGGTAAACCTATGTGGGGAACTTGGTGGATATGGGATGCGCGTCTCACTGCTGAATTAGTGCTCCTATTCCTCTATCTCGGCGTTATTGCACTTTATGCTTCATTTGAAGATAAAGCACTGGCAGCAAGAGCGTCTGGTGTGCTGGCAATGGTTGGCGTTATCAACATCCCTATCATTAAGTATTCCGTTGAATGGTGGAGCTCCCTGCATCAACCATCAACGATAAAGATCACCGAAAAATCGACCATGTCCTTAGAAATGCTGCACCCACTGTTAATCAATATTGCTGGTTTCGGACTCATGGTTGGAGCAATTACTCTTATACGTTTCCGCTGTGAAATACTGGCACGTAATAGTATGCGGCACTGGGTACGGGAACTCGCTAAGATTGAGGGAAACAAATAATGCAGTTCGATTCATTAACAGATTTTTTCAATATGGGGGGCTATGCATTTTATGTCTGGCTTTCCTATGGAATAACATTCTTTTCATTAGCCACGTTGACTATTCTAAGCATACTTCAAAAACGAAAAATTTTGATTCGGATAGCCAAAAATATGCAGCGTGAAGACCGTTTAAAAGCCAACCGGAGTAATTGATAATGAATCTAAGACGTAAAAAAAGGCTAGCCCTCGCAACAGCCCTCATTTGTGGTGTCGCAGCAATTGCATCCTTACTACTCTATGCGCTGAACGCTAACCTAAACCTATTTTATACCCCCACAGAAATAGTACTCGGTAAAAAAGACACAGGCATAAAGCCAGAAATAGGCCAGCGTATTCGTGTCGGTGGCATGGTCACAATGGGGTCGATGATCCGTGATCCAGACAGCCTACATGTCGAATTTGCTGTTCATGATTCTCTGGGTGGCGAAGTGATCGTAACCTTTGACGATCTCCTGCCTGATCTTTTCCGTGAAGGGCAAGGTATTGTTGCACAAGGTGTATTAATAGAAGATGGTAGGCTAGAAGCAACAGAAGTTTTAGCTAAACACGACGAAAATTACATGCCACCAGAAGTTGCTGAAGCCATGGGACAGAACCATCAAAAGCTAGAATATAACCAAGAACAAAAAACGGGCTATTAACTTAAAACATACAGTATCATTATATCAATATACTCAGGATCAGAGGCTGGGTAATTAAGCTGCAGCCTCAAGTAAATTCAGTGTATTTTACTCGTTATTTCATGTTCAAGATTAATCTACCTGCAATGGTATATCCCAATGGTGATAGTACAAATGAAGATCTGGTCATTAAAGCATGGCTCAAGCTTTAATCTTTAATCTTTAAGTATTCGTAGATTTAGAAAAGTATAAACTCACTAATTTTATTGAATTAGACTCCATTAGTAGGATTAGCACTCATTCAATTAATGTCGCTTTTAACGCTATCGCTTTGGGTAATTCTATATGATACTTCTTCAATTGAATTTTACTGAACAATAACTTACCTTTTTCCCCCGTCTTTACTTGAATTTTACTCGGCTGTGCTCCACTTAAAATTTGGGTCGCTATATCTGCCGCCAACAAACCTTGACTCTTACCAAAAAGTGTTAATCCACCAATGGCTTTATCCGAACCCACCGCAAAATCCCAAAATGCAAAAGGTGGCACTGGAGTATTCTCTGATGTCCAGCGAATAACCTCATCTGCTGAGATATGCTGATTGTTCTCATCTACGATCGTATGGTACAAACCAATAAAAATAGCATTATAACCTTCATTTTTCGCTGATTTAATCGTCTCTTGCCAAACATTCCAAGAACCGACCAATTTCATATGAGCCTCAACACCACTGATCTGAATTTTTTCTTTACTCTTAAGGACTTCATCAAAGGTGACTTTTGATGTTGTACCTGAATCAAACAACACTAACACTTTTTTTAGATCAACCACTTTTTTCATTTCAACTATCGACCTTTTCAATAGCGGCCTTTCAAGTACCCCTGTGATATTAGTTGCAGAATGAATGTTATAGGCCCTAGCGTTATTATTTATGCCCAGAAAGACCACTGGAGTATCTACTTCAGCAAATTTAGTACCGAGGTATTTCAATGCATTATCGTCACCGAGAAATACTATTGATGGCTTTGTCTGCAAATAAAAATCCCATGCATCTTGAGCACTTTTATCAAATTCAGATTGGTCTATTCTTTTAGTATCCATTTGAAAAGTATGAAACTCGTAATCGCCTTTCAACCCCTCTTTAATCCCTTCGATATAGCTATTATCCCAAGGGTATTCGCTATGGTAACTTTCAATAATTAAAATGGATTTACTGTGTATCTGGCTACTAAACATAATCAGTATTAGCATTACTGAGTTAATAAAAAATTTCATATAACCTCATAAAACGAAGATTGAATAAGACTGTTCTGCTACTTTCCGCAGCTAACTTATGAGTTTAGTAAAACATCAATGGATGTCAAACCTGCATCAATGATGCATAAGAACTAAAATAGGGACGATATCGATGATATGAATTAAAGTAAAATGATTGACAACATGGATTCAAGATTCAGAGGAACAAAATAGCGATTAACCGAAAATAACAGCACAGAAAACAACAACCCTTACAAAAATTAAATTTTACTTGTTATTCAAAAAATCTATCAAACATCCCTTTCAGCTATCCGATATCTAGTCTATAACTATAAAAAGTCTCTAGTGATCAAACTATGCGGTATCTTCTACTTTTACTTAGCCTCATTCCGCTCAAAATTATAGCGGCATCGATACTCATTATTGAAAGTTACCATCAAGAATACGGATGGGATATAAACTATAATCGAGGGATTATTTCGATTCTAGGAGATGAACATAAATACCAAAATTTTTATATGGATACAAAAAGGATACCTCAGGATCAATTTGACCTTCAGGCCAAGCGAGCTTGGGAAACCTACAATGCACTCAAGCCAGATATTGTTGTTCTAGCAGATGACAATGCCATCAAATTACTGCATAAACAATTTGAGAATACAACAACACCTATTGTCGTTCTCGGAGTTAACGCTAACCCCAGAAGTTATGGTATTCATAATAAAAAAAACTTCACTGGTGTACTTGAAAGGCCCTTATTTAAAAGATCCCTTCTTTTTGTAAAAAAGATACTTCCAGAAAATCCGAAGAAAAAAATATTAGTATTGTTTGATAAAAGCCCGACATCTTTGGCAGCAATGCAGCAGATAAGCCCATCACTAGAAAGTTTAACGATTGGCAATGTAACATCAGATTTTATCTTAACTAACAGTTTTAACACATGGAAAAACACTGTCATTACCGCCAAAGAAAAAGGCTATGATGCAATGCTAGTAGGTTTGTACCACACAATCAATAACGCTTCAAACCAGTATGTAGCACCTGATGATGTGATCTCTTGGACCCAAAAAAATGCTCAATTACCTCACTTTGGTTTTTGGCAATTTACTGTAGGTGAAAACAAAAACATAGGGGGCTATGTCTTAGATTCCTATGTACACGGTCAACTTGCAGGAGAACTAATAGACAAAATTTTAGCAGGAGCATTGCCAAGCTCACTACCCTATATATCTGATAGAACAGGCATATATATGATGAGTAAAAGTGGTATCAACAAATGGAAATTAACGATCCCAGAAAAAATAACTGAAAAAGTGCGTTGGGTGGATTGACCTAAAGTACATTAAAGCCAAACTTTAAGCATAAAAAAGCTGGGCTATTGCCCAGCTTTTTATAATGAAACCTTAATTATTCAGCAGAGTCATCAGCTTCAACAGCTTCAGCATCTTCTGGGCGACCAACTAGCTCAATATACGCCATAGGCGCTTTATCACCAGTACGTAGACCGCACTTAAGGATACGGGTGTAACCGCCAGGACGTTCCTGGTAGCGTGGACCCAATTCATTAAATAACTTACCGACGACTTCAGCGTCGCGAGTACGAGCAAATACCAAACGGCGGTTTGCAACGCTATCACTCTTAGCAAGTGTTATTAGAGGTTCAACTACGCGACGCAGCTCTTTCGCTTTAGCTACAGTAGTCTTAATCACTTCGTGACGGACTAAAGAGCTTGCCATGTTACGAAACATGGCTTGACGATGACTACTGTTACGGTTCAGTTGACGACCACTCTTACGATGGCGCATGACTAATCCTTATTACCTAATTCTGTACAGTTCTGGACTTAGAGGTCGTCTGCCAAACTAGCTGGAGGCCAGTTTTCAAGACGCATACCTAACGACAGTCCGCGAGACGCTAAAACATCCTTAATTTCAGTAAGAGATTTCTTACCTAAGTTAGGCGTTTTAAGCAGCTCAACTTCAGTACGCTGTACCAGATCACCGATATAATGAATCGCTTCAGCCTTCAAACAGTTAGCTGAACGTACAGTTAGCTCTAAATCGTCGACAGGACGCAGCAATATCGGATCAAACTCCGGCTTCTCTTCCTTCAACTCTGGCTCGGTAATATCACGCAGTTCAACAAATGCATCTAGCTGTTCAGCTAAGATGGTTGCAGAACGACGGATAGCTTCCTCAGGATCGATAGTACCGTTTGTGGTCATATCAATAACGAGTTTATCCAAGTCAGTACGCTGTTCAACACGTGCAGCTTCTACATTGTAGGCTATACGAGCAACTGGCGAGAATGAAGAATCCACCAACAAACGGCCGATAGGGCGATCATCGTCTTCGGTTTGTGCACGGGCTGATGCCGGTACATAACCACGACCACGCTCAACACGGATCCGCATGCTGACGTCATTATTACCTGTCAAATGACAAATAATATGGTCAGGATTCATGATAGTGACATCACCATCATGGGTGATATCTGCTGCAGTAACAGGGCCTGCGCCTGACTTACTTAACGTAAGCATAGCTTCGTCTTTTCCTTCGATCACTACCGCTAAACCTTTAAGGTTTAGTAGGATCTCAAGAACATCCTCTTGAACGCCTTCCTTGCTACTATACTCATGCAGTACACCATCGATCTCTACTTCGGTTACCGCGCAGCCTGGCATTGACGACAATAGGATACGACGCAACGCGTTACCCAAAGTATGACCAAAACCACGTTCTAGCGGCTCAAGTGTGACTTTAGCACGTGTTGGATTAACCTGCTCGATATCAACGAGACGCGGTCTAAGAAATTCTGTAACAGAACCCTGCATTGTGTCCTCTCTTTTGTTTTAACTTTACTTAGAGTAAAGTTCGACGATGAGCTGTTCGTTAATTTCCGCAGATAAATCACTACGCTCTGGAAGACGTTTAAATGCCCCTTCCATCTTAGTGTTATCAACTTCAACCCATATTGGCTTTTCGCGCTGAGAAGCAACTTCTAAAGCAGCAATAATACGCGCTTGCTTCTTAGACTTCTCACGAATGCTAATTACATCATTCGCAGACACTTTGAATGATGGAATGTTAACAACGCTACTGTTTACCATAATCGATTTGTGGCTAACAAGCTGACGTGCTTCTGCACGAGTTGCGCCAAATCCCATACGGTATACAACGTTATCAAGACGGGTTTCTAAAAGCGTCAGTAGGTTTTCACCTGTGTTACCTTTAGTACGTGCAGCGTCTTTGTAGTAATTACGGAATTGCTTTTCAAGCACACCATAAGTACGACGAACTTTTTGTTTCTCGCGTAGCTGAACGCCATACTCAGACAAACGGGTCTTACGAGCGCCGTGTTGTCCAGGTGCAGTTTCGAGCTTACACTTCGAATCGATTGCTCTCACGCCGCTTTTTAGGAAAAGGTCTGTACCTTCTCTGCGGCTGAGCTTGAGCTTAGGACCCAAGTATCTTGCCATGTTCTTTCTCCAACTATCCTATTAAAAACGGCGTGTTATACGCGACGTTTCTTAGGAGGACGACAACCATTATGAGGGATAGGCGTCACATCGGTAATATTGGTAATTTTATAACCAACCGAATTGAGTGCGCGAATCGCTGATTCACGCCCTGGACCTGGACCCTTTACAAATACTTCAAGGTTCTTAACACCGTAATCCTGAGCAGCAACACCTGCACGCTCAGCAGCAACCTGTGCAGCAAAAGGAGTAGATTTACGTGAACCACGAAAACCTGAACCACCTGAAGTTGCCCAAGACAGTGCATTACCTTGACGATCAGTAATGGTAATAATTGTGTTGTTGAAAGACGCATGGATATGCGCCATACCATCAGCAACCTGTTTACGTACACGCTTACGCGGAGAACGTGACGGAACTTTAGCCATTTCGGTTTACCCCGTTACTTTCTAATTGGTTTACGTGGACCTTTACGCGTACGCGCATTGGTCTTAGTACGTTGCCCACGAAGAGGCAGGCTACGACGGTGACGTATTCCACGGTAACAACCAAGGTCCATAAGACGTTTGATGTTCATGGATACTTCACGACGCAAATCACCTTCAACAGTGTATTCGGCAACTGCTTCGCGTAGTGTATCAATTTGAGCTTCGCTCAATTCCTTGATCTTAGCTTCTTCAGCAACAGAAGTAGCCGCGCAGATTGCTCTAGCACGAGTACGACCTATACCGAAAATACCAGTCAATGCAATGACGGTATGCTTATGATCAGGAATGTTAATGCCAGCGATACGGGCCACTATGCACTCCTAAATAGTTAATGGTTATCTGTGAAAAGCCCGGTAGGATACTCGACAGATAACAGTTTTGCAAATAAAATTTTGTTCAGCCCGAACAGGGCTGAACAAATGTTTTTAGCCTTGACGCTGTTTATGTTTAGGTTCAACACAAATCACACGTACAACGCCACTACGTTTGACGATCTTGCAATTACGGCAGATCTTCTTCACGGAAGCTCGAACTTTCATTTCATCACTCCGAGAAAACTTTCTTAGCGACCAAAGCGATCTAAATTCGCTTTGTTAACTAGGTTAGCCTTCTTCATTACAGATTCATACTGATGAGACATCATATGAGTCTGAACTTGAGCCATAAAGTCCATGATTACGACTACCATAATAAGTAGCGAAGTGCCGCCAAAATAAAACTGCACTTTCCACGTAATTAACATGAACTCCGGAATTAAACAGATAAAAGTAATATACAATGCGCCTGCTAATGTCAAGCGAGTCATTACTTTATCAATGTAACGCGAAGTCTGTTCTCCAGGACGGATCCCAGGAATAAACGCACCGCTCTTCTTTAAGTTATCGGCTGTCTCACGTGGGTTAAACACCAACGCAGTATAGAAGAAACAAAAGAAGATAATTGCAGTAGCATACAATAATGAGTAAAGCGGTTGTCCTGGTGACACTGCAAGTGAAAAATCACTTAACCATGATAAGGACTCATTTTGACCAAACCACTGTGCTAGTGTACCTGGAAATAAAATGATGCTTGACGCAAAAATTGGTGGTATTACACCTGCCATATTTATCTTAAGTGGTAAATGTGTGCTTTGTGCAGCAAAGACCTTACGACCCTGCTGACGCTTAGCATAGTTAACGACAATACGACGTTGACCACGCTCAACAAATACAACGAAATACGTTACAGCAAATACAATAACAGCTAACAACAACAACACGATCACGCTCAAGTCACCTTGACGCGCTTGCTCAGCCGTTTGGCCGATAGCAGATGGTAGACCAGCAACAATACCCGAAAAAATTAATATCGAGATACCATTACCTATGCCTCGTTCGGTTATTTGCTCACCTAGCCACATAAGGAACATCGTTCCAGTCACTAAACTAACGACTGCAACGAAGTAAAAACCGAATCCAAGATTTACAACTAAACCTGGAACTAAGTTTGGTAACCCAGTTGCAATACCGACCGCCTGAAATGTACCCAGGACCAAAGTACCATATCTTGTGTACTGACTGATTTTCTTACGCCCAGATTCGCCTTCCTTTTTAAGTTCAGCGAGTGCTGGATGCACGACAGTCAGTAACTGCATAATGATTGATGCCGAAATATACGGCATAATTCCTAATGCAAAGATAGAGGCACGTTCAAGAGCACCACCAGAGAACATGTTAAACATGCCTAGGATGGTCCCCTTCTGCTGATTAAACAGCTCTGCTAACACAGCAGCGTCAATACCAGGAATTGGTACAAACGAACCGGCTCTAAAGACGATAATTGCACCAATCACGAACAGGAGGCGAGTCTTCAGTTCAGAAAATCCACCTTTCGCGCTTTTTGAATCAAGTCCTGGTTTTGCCATCGACGTATTATTCCTCGATCTTTCCGCCGGCAGCTTCAATAGCTGCACGAGCACCTTTGGTTACCTTTAGACCTTTAACGGTCACAGGGCGTTCAATGGTACCTGAAAGAACGATTTTAGCAAACTGTATGTTGCGAGTCACAAGATTCGCATCTTTCAGAGTACTCAAATCGACAACATCACCGTTAACTTTAGCGAATTCGCTAATACGAACTTCGGCAGATACCAACGCTTTACGCGAGGTAAAACCAAACTTAGGTAAACGAATCTTAAGTGGCATTTGACCACCTTCGAAACCGACGCGAACGCCGCCGCCAGAACGAGACTTCTGTCCCTTGTGGCCACGACCACAAGTTTTACCAGTGCCTGAACCGATACCGCGACCTACACGCTTAGCTGCTGATTTAGCACCTGCAGCAGGTGATAGAGTATTTAGACGCATCTTATACTTCCTCCACCGAAACCATGTAGTAAACCTTATTGATCATACCGCGAACAGAAGGTGTATCTTCTACTTCAACAGTATGATTAATACGGCGTAGACCAAGACCTGTCAAAGTTGCACGATGCTTAGGCAAACGTCCAATCGAACTTTTAGTCTGAGTTACTTTAATTGTTTTAGTAGCCATGGTGCATTAACCTCGAATTTCATTAACATTCAGGCCACGCTTAGCTGCGATTTGTGATGGTGACTTCATGTGCACCAACGCATCGACAGTTGCGCGAACGATGTTGATCGGGTTAGTAGAACCGTATGCTTTTGACAGAACGTTATGAACGCCTGCTACTTCCAATACGGCACGCATTGCGCCACCGGCAATAATACCGGTACCGTCTGATGCTGGTTGCATGTAAACACGCGAACCAGTATGACGGCCCTTTACAGGGTGATGCAGAGTACCATTAATCAATTCAACAGAAACAATGTTGCGTCGAGCCTTTTCCATTGCTTTCTGAATTGCTGCAGGTACTTCGCGCGCTTTACCATAGCCAAAGCCAACTTTACCATTACCATCACCGACTACAGTTAGTGCAGTGAAGCTAAAGATACGTCCGCCTTTAACTACTTTTGAAACACGATTAACTGCAACTAATTTCTCTTGCAGATCATCTTTTTGTTGCTGAGCTTCGAATTTAGCCATTTGTCATCATTCCTTTAGAACTTGAGGCCAGCTTCACGAGCTGCATCTGCTAAAGCAGCAACACGGCCGTGATACTTGAAACCGGAACGATCGAATGCAACTACGGTTACGCCTTTTTCGATAGCACGCTCAGCAAGGATTTTACCTACTGTTTTAGCTGCATCAACGTTACCTGTGTACTTTAGCTGCTCTGTTACCGCTTTTTCAGCAGTAGAAGCTGACGCCAAAACCTGTGAGTCAGGACTAATTACCTGAGCATAGGTGTGGCGTGGTGTACGATGTACAACCAGACGATTAACGCCCAGCTCTTGGATCTTCTTACGAGCGCGTAATGCGCGGCGTAAGCGAGATTTTTTCTTATCCATATCGCGTTACCTACTTCTTCTTAGCCTCTTTACGACGTACTTGTTCGTCAGCATATCGAACACCTTTACCTTTATAAGGTTCTGGTGGACGGTAGCCACGAATCTCAGCTGCGACTTGCCCAATAAGCTGCTTATCAGTACCAGAAAGTACGATTTCAGTTTGTGTCGGGCAAACAGCTGTTACGCCGTTAGGGAGTTCATGTACTAGTGGATGTGAAAAACCAAGTGTTAAATCAACGCCATTACCAGCGACTTTCGCACGGTAACCGACACCAACTAACTGTAGTTTCTTCTCAAAACCAGCTGTTACACCAACAACCATATTGTTGATTAAAGCTCGAGCAGTACCGGCTTGAGCGGCAGTTTTCACGCCTTCAATTGGGCTACACTTGATTTCATTGTTATCAATAACAATAGAAACATCGGTGTTTATTACTCGAGTCAAACTACCTTTAGACCCTTTTACGGTGATAGTTTGTTCGTTTAAAGTCACTTCTACGCCTGCAGGAATAGCGACTGGTGCTTTTGCGACACGAGACATTGCTTGCTCCTTTATGCTACGTAGCAGATAACTTCCCCACCCATGCCATTTTGGCGGGCAGTACGATCAGTCATCAAACCTTTAGAAGTGGATACTATTGCGACACCCAGTCCGCCCATCACCTTTGGAAGTTCGTCTTTACCTTTGTAAATACGAAGACCAGGACGGCTAACGCGCTGGATAGTCTCAACGACTGGCTGACCTTGGAAATACTTTAATGTAATTTCAAGAACAGGCTTGGCTTCATCTGCTACGGCGAAATCAGTGATATAACCCTCTTCTTTAAGCGTTTGCGCGATGGCAACTTTTAGCTTAGCAGAAGGCATAGATACTGATACGTGGTTAGCAGCTTGGCCATTACGAATACGGGTTAACATATCCGCTATAGGATCTTGCATGCTCATATAAGCTTACTCCGTGACAAATGTTTACCAGCTGGCCTTACGCAGGCCAGGAACTTCACCGCGCATAGTTGCTTCACGTAATTTGATACGGCTAAGGCCGAATTTACGTAAATAACCATGTGGGCGACCAGTTTGACTACAGCGATTGCGCTGACGCGCTGCACTAGAGTCACGTGGTAGACCTTGCAACTTAAGAACTGCATCCCAACGATCATCATCAGATGTAGTTGGATTATTAATGACAGCTTTAAGAGCTAGACGCTTTTCAGCGAATTTAGCCACGAGCTTGGCACGTTTTAATTCACGTGCTTTCATTGAACTTTTTGCCATTACGCTACCCTTATTTTTTGAATGGGAAGTTAAAGGCTTCAAGCAAAGCTAGCCCTTCTTCATCATTCTTCGCAGAAGTAGTGATCACAACATCTAGGCCACGGATCTTATCGATTTTATCGTATTCGATCTCTGGAAAGATAATCTGCTCACGTACACCCATTGCGTAGTTACCACGGCCGTCGAACGATTTAACGCTCATGCCACGGAAATCACGAATACGCGGGATTGCGATATCAACTAAACGCTCTAAGAATTCCCACATACGCTCACCGCGCAGTGTCACCTTACAGCCTATCGGGTAGCCTTCACGGATTTTGAAACCAGCAACTGACTTACGAGCTACAGTCACTACTGGCTTTTGACCAGCAATAGCAGTCATATCACGGAGCGCATGCTCCATAACTTTCTTGTCTGCTACAGCTTCGCCAACACCCATATTAAGGGTGATTTTCTCAATCCGAGGGACTTGCATGACACTGCTAAAACCAAACTTCTTTAAAAGCTCAGGGCTAACAGTCTCTTGATATTTATCATGCAGTTTCGCCATCGTTTACTCCAATTACTTCACGAGTTCACTGTTCGACTTAAAGAAACGGACTTTTTGGCCGTCTTCAAATCGGAAACCAACGCGATCAGCTTTGCCAGTGGCAGAGTTGAAAAGCGCTACGTTTGATGCTTGTATCGGTGCTTCTTGCTCAATAATACCGCCAGCTACGCCCAATTGTGGGTTTGGCTTCTGGTGTTTCTTAACAAGATTAAGACCTTCAACAATTAATTTACCAGTAGGAAGAACCTGAGAAACTTTTGCACGTTTCCCTTTATCTTTACCTGCTAGTACGATTATTTCGTCTTCGCGACGGATTTTTGCTGCCATGTTATGCTCCTTTACAGTACTTCAGGGGCCAGAGAAACAATTTTCATAAACTGTTCGGTACGCAATTCACGCGTCACTGGGCCAAAAATACGAGTACCAATCGGTGCATTGTTTGCGTTAAGCAAAACAGCTGCGTTCCGATCGAAGCGAATGACAGAACCGTCTGGACGACGAACGCCTTTCTTAGTACGAACCACAACCGCGCTATAAACATCACCTTTCTTCGCTTTACCGCGAGGAATAGCTTCTTTAACAGAAACCTTAATGATGTCGCCGATACCGGCATAACGACGGTGAGATCCACCTAAGACCTTAATACACTGAACTCTACGAGCGCCACTGTTGCAGGCAACATCTAGAGTAGATTGCATTTGGATCATTGTAAATGCTCCGCTAACGTTACTTCACATCCCCAAATCGGGGCTACTTTTTAACCAAATTTCGACGATAATTTTGTCAAAATTGGCGCGCAAGTGTAACACCGCTTTAAAGGAATAGATAGTGTTAAAATAAAAACGGCCCCACGAAGGAGCCGTTTCGTTAAAAGCTTAAAAAAATTAAGCTTTTGTAATTACTTCAACCAGAGTCCAAGACTTAGTCTTAGATAACGGACGACATTCGCGAATAGTCACGACATCACCAGTAGTACACTGATTTTGTTCATCATGTGCATGGATCTTTGTTGTACGCTTAAGGTACTTCCCATATAAAGGATGCTTAACCTTACGCTCAATAGCAACAGTAATGGACTTGTCCATTTTGTCACTAAGTACACGACCCTGCAAAGTACGGATATTATCAGACATTATGCACCCGCCTTAGAAGTAATAATGGTCTTAACGCGCGCAATGTTGCGACGCACGATTTTAAGCTGATGAGTCTGAGTCAACTGACCAGTGGCGTGTTGCATACGCAGATTAAACTGCTCACGCAGCAGACCAAGCAGTTCAGCGTTCAAATCTTCAACGCTCTTTTCTGTTAGTTCGCTCGCTTTCATTACATCACCGTCTTAGTTACAAAGGTCGTCTTAAGAGGCAGTTTAGCAGCAGCAAGAGCAAAAGCTTCACGAGCTAGCTCCTCTGATACACCATCCATCTCATAAAGAACCTTACCTGGCTGAATCTGGCAAACCCAGTATTCAACGTTACCCTTACCTTTACCCATACGCACTTCAAGAGGCTTAGAGGTAATAGGCTTGTCAGGGAAAACGCGGATCCAGATTTGACCTTGACGTTTAATGTGACGTGTCATTGCACGACGCGCAGCTTCGATCTGACGCGCAGTCAAACGACCACGACCAACAGCTTTCAGACCGAAATCACCGAAGCTTACTTCAGTGCCGTTCGCAAGACCACGGTTGCGGCCTTTGAACATTTTGCGAAACTTAGTTC
Source organism: Shewanella sp. VB17 (assembly GCF_013248905.1). Lineage (NCBI taxonomy): Bacteria > Pseudomonadati > Pseudomonadota > Gammaproteobacteria > Alteromonadales > Shewanellaceae > Shewanella > Shewanella sp. VB17. The sequence goes on along the minus strand of NZ_JABRVS010000001.1, from coordinate 523,123 downwards.
GTTTTGGTTGCAGCATTGCCAGCTCTCCTATTTACCGCGAGGCTTACGCTTCGGCTGCTGTTTCGGCTCTTCATGCTGAGGTAGCACGCCATCTAGAACTTCACCTTTGAAGACCCAAACTTTGACGCCAATCACACCGTATTGGGTATGACTCTCTGCAGTTGAATAGTCGATATCAGCACGCAGTGTATGCAAAGGTACACGACCCTCACGATACCACTCAGAACGCGCAATCTCAGCACCGCCGAGACGGCCGCCAACTTGAACTTTGATACCTTTAGCACCAAGACGCATTGCATTTTGTACTGCGCGCTTCATAGCACGACGGAACATAACACGACGCTCTAGTTGCGAAGCGATGCCTTCGGCAACCAACTTAGCATCTAGCTCAGGCTTACGTATCTCAGCAATGTTAATTTGAGCTGGAATACCAGTTAGCTTAGCAACTGCGTTGCGTAGCTTCTCAACGTCTTCGCCTTTCTTACCAATCACAACACCTGGACGGGCAGTGTGAATAGTAACGCGAACACTTTTAGCTGGACGCTCGATAACAATTTTAGAAACAGATGCTTGACTAAGTTTCTTTTCAAGAAACTTACGCACTTCACTGTCACTAGTTAAGTTACTGGCATAGTCTGACTTATCAGCGTACCAAGTCGAGATCCAAGGCTTAGTGATACCCAAACGGATACCATTAGGATGTACTTTCTGTCCCATTGCTAACTCCTAGCGATCTGATACAACCACAGTGATGTGGCTGGTACGCTTGATTATGCGATCAGCACGGCCTTTGGCACGTGGCATGATACGCTTCATAGTTGGACCTTCATCGATCATAATGGCTCCAACTCTTAACTCGTCAATGTCAGCACCTTCATTGTGCTCAGCATTAGCGATGGCAGAGTCCAGTACTTTTTTAACAAGTACTGCAGCTTTTTTAGGGCTGAAAGTTAGTATTTCAAGAGCCTTAGCAACAGGCAGTCCACGGATTTGATCTGCAACCAAACGACACTTTTGAGGCGACGTACGGGCAAAACGATGTTTAGCTAAAACTTCCATCTTATTCCTCCCGTCTTATCGCTTCTTCGCTTTCTTATCTGCAGCATGGCCGCGATAAGTGCGCGTCGGTGAAAATTCACCAAGCTTGTGGCCGATCATTTCGTCAGTTACGAACACAGGTACGTGCTGACGACCATTATGGACAGCGATGGTCAACCCAATCATATTAGGGATGATCATAGAGCGACGAGACCAAGTCTTAATAGGCTTCTTGTCTCCCGCTTCCATCGCTTTCTCTACCTTCTTCAGCAAGTGTAGGTCAATGAATGGACCTTTCTTGAGAGAACGTGGCATGGCGAATCCTCTTACTTTTTATTGCGACGACGTACAATGTACTGGTCGGTGCGTTTGTTACTACGAGTCTTATAACCCTTAGTTGGGACACCCCATGGAGATACTGGATGACGGCCACCCGAAGTACGGCCTTCACCACCACCATGTGGATGGTCTACTGGGTTCATTGCAACACCACGTACTGTAGGGCGTATGCCTCTCCAGCGATTAGCACCTGCTTTACCTAACTGGCGTAGCATATGCTCGGCATTACCAACTTCACCCATTGTCGCGCGGCAATCAACTGGCACTTTACGCATTTCGCCAGAGCGAAGACGTAGAGTGGCATATTCGCCATCACGAGCAACAACTTGTACATAAGTACCTGCTGAACGAGCGATCTGAGCACCTTTACCAGGCTTCATCTCTACTGCGTGTACAACACTACCTATTGGAATGTTGCGTAATGGCAAAGCGTTACCCACTTTGATTTCAGCATCGATACCTGACTGGATTTTATCTCCAGCTTGCATGCCTTTAGCTGCAAGGATATAACGACGCTCACCATCAGCATACAAAACAAGTGCTATGTTAGCTGTGCGGTTTGGATCATATTCCAAACGCTCAACTTTTGCAGGAATACCATCTTTGATTCGTTTAAAATCAATAATACGATAATGCTGCTTGTGTCCACCACCTATGTGACGAACTGTGATACGGCCAGTATTATTACGACCACCACTTTTTGACTTCTTAGCCAACAGGCCAGCAAAAGGTTTACCCTTATGCAGGTCAGTATTCACCACTTTAACTACGTGACGACGACCAGCAGAAGTTGGCTTACACTTAATAATTGCCATGATAATTCTCCTTTGCTTACTCAGCGCCGACGAAATCGATTTCAGCACCAGCAGCTAAAGTTACATAGGCTTTTTTCCAATCGACACGACGACCCATACGGGCACCGGTACGCTTAGTCTTACCTTTGTTAACTAGAGTGCGAACTGAATCAACTTCAACTTCGAACAATTGAGCGACTGCAGCCTTTACTTCAGCTTTAGTTGCGTCGATAGCCACACGAAAAACTACCGTGTTGTCATTTTCTGCACATACTGTACTCTTTTCAGAGATATGTGGTGCAAGAATAACTTTTAGCAAACGTTCTTGGCTTATCATCCCAGCATCTCCTCGATTTGCTTAATAGCATCCGCAGTTACCAGTACTTTGTCGAATGCGATCAGGCTAACTGGATCAATACCAGCGACATCACGAACGTCAACTTTGTACAAGTTACGCGCTGCTAAGAACAAGTTCTCGTCAATTTCTGGAGTAACAATCAACACATCATCTAGGTTCATTTCAGTCAATTTAGCTTTTAGCTCTTTGGTTTTAGGCGCTTCAACACTAAATGACTCAACCACGATTAGACGGTCTTGACGTACCAACTCAGAGAAAATGCTTTTCAGCGCTCCGCGATACATCTTTTTGTTAACTTTTTGGCTGTGGTCTTGTGTTTTAGCAGCGAATGTTACGCCACCGCCACGCCAGATTGGGCCTTTAACAGTACCGGCACGTGCACGGCCAGTCCCTTTTTGGCGCCAAGGCTTTTTGCCAGAACCAACAACTTCTGCGCGTGTCTTTTGAGCACGAGTGCCCTGACGCGCGTTTGCAGCATAAGCTACAACTACCTGATGAACCAGTGCTTCATTAAAGTCACGGCCGAAGGTAGTTTCGGAAACTTCAAGAGCACTCTGGGCGTCTTTCAATACCAATTCCATTACTATCTCCTCAGACCTAAGCTTTAACGGCAGGTTTGATGATCAGGTTGCCATTTGTGGCCCCCGGAACAGCACCCTTAACCAATAGCAAGTTGCGCTCTGCATCTACACGTACCACGTCTAGATTTTGAGTTGTAACACGCTCTGCACCCATGTGGCCTGACATTTTCTTACCTTTGAAAACGCGACCAGGTGTTTGGTTTTGACCAATAGAACCGTTTGATCTATGTGAAAGTGAGTTACCGTGCGTCGCATCTTGAGTTCTGAAATTCCAACGCTTAACACCGCCTTGGAAACCTTTACCTTTAGATTGACCTGTAACATCAACTTTCGCAACGTCAGCGAAAATATCAACATTTAGCTCTGCACCGACACTAATGTCGACGCCTTCATCATCTGCCAAACGCACTTCCCATAAACCACGACCGGCTTCTACGCCAGCCTTAGCAAAGTGACCTGCTTCTGGCTTATTGATGCGATTAGCTTTTTTAGTACCAGTAGTCACTTGAAGTGCACGGTAACCATCAGTTTCTAAGGTTCTCACCTGAGTAACGCGGTTAGCTGCTATTTCAATTACTGTTACTGGGATAGAAGCACCATCTTCAGTGAAGATGCGTGTCATACCCACTTTACGACCGATAAGACCGATAGCCATCTCTCAAACCTCTTCTAAGCTCAATTAACCCAAGCTAATTTGAACGTCAACACCCGCTGCAAGATCTAGACGCATAAGTGCATCGACAGTCTTTTCAGTTGGCTCAACGATATCAACAAGACGTTTGTGAGTACGAAGTTCGTACTGGTCACGCGCATCTTTATTAACGTGTGGAGAAGTCAAAATGGTATAACGTTCTTTACGCGTTGGCAGTGGAATTGGACCACGAACCTGTGCGCCTGTACGTTTAGCAGTTTCAACGATTTCCGCAGTAGATTGATCGATCAGACGATGATCAAATCCTTTTAAGCGGATACGGATTCTTTGGTTCTGCATTGACCAGAGCTCCTAAAATGGACACATAAAAAATCACCCTCTAGCTTCTTCTAAATAGAAAAGCAGAGCGAGATGATTTAACCGTTCGACTCACAATCGGAGTCGCTGTTTTTTTTAACGTCAAACCCTAAGGCAGACAAAGTATTTCGCCTAATGGTTAAGGCGAGGCTGTATTATACCCACTTTTAGCACCAAATCAACCCTGTTGATTGAATTAACAACACGGACCGAAAAATGATACCTAAATTAGACCATATTGTAGTATACCCAGCAATGGTAGCGTTTAAGCTAGATTGATTATCAATATCTCGAACTGAGGAGATAGCACTTTTTTAATCAATCCTAAATGTCAGGTAAAAAAAAGGAAGCCTAAGCTTCCTTTTGATGTTTAGATAAAATCACAATTAAGCGATGATTTTAGCCACAACACCAGCACCAACTGTACGGCCACCTTCACGGATAGCGAAGCGTAAACCTTCATCCATCGCGATTGGGTTGATTAATGTAACCGTCATTTGTACATTATCACCAGGCATTACCATCTCTACGCCTTCTGGCAATTCGATAGTACCAGTCACGTCCGTTGTACGGAAGTAAAACTGTGGGCGGTAACCTTTAAAGAATGGAGTATGACGTCCACCTTCTTCTTTTGACAACACATAAATTTCCGATTGGAAAGTCGTATGTGGATTAATTGAACCTGGCTTAGCAAGTACTTGACCACGTTCTACATCTTCACGCTTAGTACCACGTAAAAGTACACCACAGTTCTCGCCTGCACGACCTTCGTCAAGCAGTTTACGGAACATTTCGACACCAGTACACGTTGTCGTTGTTGTATCTTTGATACCAACGATTTCTACTGCTTCACCCACTTTGATGATACCGCGCTCTACACGACCAGTTACAACTGTACCACGTCCTGAGATTGAGAATACATCTTCGATTGGCAGCAAGAATGCGCCATCAATAGCACGCTCTGGCTCTGGGATATAAGTATCGAGTGCTTCTGCAAGCTCAACAATTTTATCTTCATAAGCTTTTTCGCCTTCAAGGGCTTTAAGCGCTGAACCTTGAATAACCGGAAGGTCATCACCTGGGAAGTCATATTCAGAAAGCAATTCACGTACTTCCATTTCAACTAGCTCAAGCAGCTCTTCATCATCAACCATGTCACATTTGTTCATGAATACGATGATGAAAGGAACACCAACTTGACGAGAAAGCAGGATGTGCTCACGAGTCTGTGGCATTGGGCCGTCTGTTGCTGCAACCACTAAAATTGCACCATCCATTTGAGCAGCACCTGTGATCATGTTTTTAACATAATCGGCGTGACCTGGGCAATCTACGTGTGCGTAGTGACGAGCTGGTGTGTCATATTCGATGTGAGAAGTATTAATTGTAATACCACGCTCACGCTCTTCTGGAGCGTTATCGATTTGAGCGAAGTCTTTAACTTCACCACCATAAACTTTTGACAATACTGCAGAAATAGCAGCTGTAAGCGTTGTTTTACCATGATCGACGTGACCAATTGTACCAACGTTTACATGCGGTTTATTACGTTCAAATTTTTCTTTAGCCACGATATATTCCTTTCTTTTCAGAAATGCTCGGCTTAAACCGAGCAATAGCAATTAAATTGACAGTTACGATAACGGGCGATTAGCCTCGTGCATCCATAACCGCTTTAGCAATGTTTGGCGGCGCATCAGAGTACTTCAAAAACTCCATAGAGTAAGAAGCACGACCCTGAGTCGCTGAGCGCAAATCAGTTGCATATCCAAACATTTCCGATAACGGTACAGTAGCATGAACGAGTTTGACGCCGGCAATGCCGTCATCCATACCTTCGATCAAACCACGACGTCGGTTGAGGTCCCCAACAACATCTCCCATATAATCCTCAGGAGTTGTTACTTCGACTTTCATGCAAGGTTCTAAAAGTACGGGGTCAGCTTCTAAAGCGCCCTTTTTAAAACCCATAGATCCTGCAACCTTAAAGGCCATTTCATTTGAGTCCACATCATGATATGAACCGTCAAACAAACTAACCTTGACATCCAAAAGAGGGAAGCCTGCGATAACACCGCTCTTCATCTGCTCTTGAATACCTTTATCTACTGATGGGATGTATTCTTTTGGAACAGCACCACCAACAATCTCGTTGACAAATTCGTAACCAAAACCTTCTTCTTGAGGCTCTAGCTTCAACCACACGTGACCAAATTGACCTCGGCCACCTGATTGACGTACAAATTTACCTTCGACTTCTACACTCGAGCGAATCGTTTCACGATAAGCGACTTGTGGTTTACCTACATTACAATTAACACTGAATTCGCGACGCATACGGTCAACGATGATGTCTAAATGTAACTCTCCCATACCAGATATCAGTGTTTGACCAGATTCAGGATCGGTTTCAACACGAAAAGAGGGATCTTCAGCTGCAAGCTTTTGCAAAGCAATTCCCATCTTTTGCTCATCTGCTTGGGATCTTGGCTCCACCGCTATCGTAATAACTGGCTCAGGAAAATCCATACGCTCTAAGATGACTTTGCGACTAATATCACAAAGTGTATCACCTGTAGTGACGTCCTTAAGACCAATAGCAGCTGCGATGTCACCAGCGCGAACTTCTTTAATCTCTTGGCGATCGTTTGCGTGCATTTGCACCATACGACCGATGCGTTCCCGCTTTTCTTTCACTGAATTATAGACCGCAGCACCCGTCTCTAATACACCCGAATAAACGCGTATAAAAGTTAATGTACCGACAAATGGGTCTGTTGCAATTTTAAATGCCAAAGCAGCAAAAGGGGCTTCGTCGTCCGCAGGACACAAAACTTCTTCTTCTTTCTCACCAAGGCCCTTTATTGCATGGACCTCAACCGGAGATGGCAAATAATCAATAACAGCATCGAGAACCGCTTGCACACCCTTGTTCTTAAATGCAGAACCACAGGTCGCGAGTATGATCTCATTAGCAAGAGTACGTTGACGCAGAGCAGCTTTAATCTCTTGTTCTGATAGCTCACCTTCTTCAAGGTATTTCTCCATCAGTTCATCAGATGCCTCAGCGGCTGTTTCAACTAAGTATTCACGCATATCGGCAGCTTTATCAGCCAACTCAGCAGGAATATCCTCATAGGAGAATGATGTCCCTTGATCGCTTTCAGACCAGTTAATGGCCTTCATTTTAATCAAGTCAATCACGCCTTTAAACTCTTCTTCTGCACCAATGTTCATTTGAACCGGTACACAAGTTGCTCCCAGACGGTTGCGGATCTGTTCAATCACACTATCAAAGTCTGCACCAGCACGATCCATCTTATTGACGAACACTATACGCGGTACATGATACTTATCAGCTTGACGCCAAACAGTTTCAGATTGTGGTTCAACACCTGATGAGCCACAGAAAACAACCACAGCACCATCAAGCACCCGTAATGAACGTTCAACTTCAATCGTGAAGTCCACATGCCCAGGGGTATCGATAATGTTAATACGGTGCTCAGAATACTGAGCCTCCATACCACTCCAAAACGCAGTAGTTGCAGCAGAAGTAATGGTAATGCCACGCTCCTGCTCCTGTTCCATCCAGTCCATCGTGGCTGCGCCATTATGAACCTCACCGATCTTATGAGAAACACCGGTATAGAACAGAACGCGTTCTGTCGTTGTGGTTTTTCCTGCGTCAACATGAGCACAAATACCAATATTACGATAATGCTCAATAGGAGTTGTACGAGCCACGTTTAAACCCTCTTAACTAAGACAAGTGTCTTAGAGATGTAGAATATGGAGCTGGCAAATGCCAGCTCCATCAGATTACCAGCGGTAATGAGCAAACGCTTTGTTTGCTTCTGCCATACGATGCACATCTTCGCGCTTCTTAACAGCAGTACCTTTGTTATCTGAAGCGTCTAGCAATTCACCGGCTAGACGTAGAGCCATAGATTTTTCACCACGCTTACGAGCAGCTTCAACTAACCAACGCATACCCAATGCATTACGACGAACTGGGCGTACTTCACATGGTACCTGGTAAGTAGAACCACCAACACGACGAGACTTAACTTCGACTGAAGGGCGAACATTTTCCAGGGCTGCTTCAAGGATCACTAAGTGTTCTTCACTTTTCTTTTCAGATGCAGTGTCTAGTGCCTTGTAAATAATTTTTTCTGCAGTCGACTTTTTGCCGTCCTGCATAATGACGTTGATGAACTTAGCCAACAACTCACTATTAAACTTTGGATCTGGTAGGATTTTACGTTGTCCTACAACGCGACGTCTTGGCATAACAATTTCTCCGTATGCTTCAGGGACCCCAAAACTGGAATCTCAATATAATCTAGCTTGGCCTTACTTAACGGAAAACGTTAAGACTTAGGACGCTTAGCACCGTACTTTGAACGTCCTTGACGACGTTCACTTACGCCAGCACAATCTAAAGCGCCACGAACAGTGTGATAACGCACACCTGGTAGATCTTTAACACGACCACCACGGATTAGAATTACACTGTGTTCCTGCAAGTTGTGGCCTTCACCGCCGATGTACGAAGTCACTTCGAAACCGTTAGTAAGACGCACACGAGCTACTTTACGTAGTGCAGAGTTAGGTTTTTTTGGTGTGGTTGTGTATACACGAGTACAAACACCACGTTTTTGTGGACACGCATTCAACGCAGGCACATTAGTCTTGTCGACTTTTGGCGCACGAGGCTTACGTACCAACTGGTTTACAGTTGCCATGTATTGCTCCGAATCAGTTGATAAACTCAACAGTAAGGTGTGAAAAATCTATATCCCACAGGTGTGGGACGCGAAATTTTAGAAAGGTAATGCTCATCTGTCAAGAAATAGACAAGTTTTAACCAATATAAAGTAAAAAAAGGCGCTTTTTGCGCCTTTTTTGCCATTTATTTACTTTTCAAGTCCGAAATTAATCGGCACTTCCAGCAAGATTAAGTAAATCAGCAAGGTTCTGCTCTGCTTCACTCGCACTAATCACTGGTGTAACTTCTGTTGGTTTACCAAGAGCGGCAAGATTACGCTTCTGATGATACGAGTACCCCGTACCTGCAGGGATCAAACGACCCACGATCACGTTCTCTTTAAGACCACGAAGTTTGTCTTTCTTACCACCAACAGCGGCTTCAGTAAGAACACGAGTGGTCTCCTGGAACGATGCTGCTGAGATAAATGACTCAGTCGCTAGTGATGCCTTAGTAATACCAAGTAGTTCACGGCTAAACGTAGCAGGCTGCTTACCTTGTTCAACAAGTTCACGGTTCGCTATTTTAACACGAGAAACTTCAGCCTGCTCTCCAGCTAAGAAATCACTATCACCTGCGTTAGTGATTTCACACTTACGTAGCATTTGGCGAATAATGACTTCAATGTGCTTATCGTTAATTTTTACGCCCTGAAGACGGTAGACTTCTTGGACTTCATTAACAATGTAGTTAGCCACTTTATGGATCCCACGTAAACGTAGAATATCATGCGCAGCTTCTGCACCATCAGCAATAACCTCACCACGTTCGACTTTTTCACCTTCGAACACGTTCAAGTTACGCCACTTAGGGATCATCTCTTCATAGTGCTCACCGCCATCAGCTGGGGTAATAACCAAGCGACGCTTACCCTTAGTCTCTTTACCGAACGAGATAGTACCTGAGTGCTCAGCAAGAATGGCTGGCTCTTTCGGCTTACGCGCTTCAAATAAATCGGCTACGCGAGGTAGACCACCGGTAATATCACGAGTTTTTGATGACTCTTGTGGAATACGCGCTAGCGCATCACCGACGTTAATTGACGCATTATCGTCTTGGTTAACAATCGCATTACCAGGCAAGAAATATTGCGCAGGAACTTCAGTTCCGGGGATCATCAAGTCATTACCATCACTACCAAGCAAACAGATAGCTGGACGCATCTCTTTACCCGCAGTAGGACGCTGACCTACTTCCATCACGACAATAGAAGACAGACCTGTCAGTTCATCTGTTTGACGTGTCATAGTGACACCGTCAATCATATCAACAAACTTAATAATACCGGCAACTTCAGAGACAATAGGATGAGTATGCGGATCCCAGTTAGCGATGATATCGCCAGGTGCAACGGCACCATCTTCCAACTTCTCAAGCACTGTACCATACGGAACTCTGTAGCGCTCTTTCTCGCGCCCAAGCTCATCAATAATAGCAAGTTCAGATGAACGAGAGACAATAACTAACTTGCCTTCACTGTTGGTCACATGCTTAGCATTATGTAGCTTCAGTGAACCCAAGTTTTTAACTTGAACATTGTTATCAGCTGAAGCTCGAGATGCTGCACCACCAATGTGGAAGGTACGCATCGTAAGCTGTGTACCTGGCTCACCGATAGACTGAGCAGCAACAACGCCGATAGCCTCACCTTGGTTAATGATATGACCACGAGCCAAATCACGACCATAACACGCTGCACAGACACCAAAATCGGTATCACAACTAATCACTGAGCGAACAATCATCTCATCGATAGAATTCTCTTCAATGATGTCACACCATGCTTCATCAAGCAGTGTATTACGAGGCACAAGCACTTCTTCAGTGCCTGGCTTGAATACATCTAGCGCAACAACACGACCTAGTACGCGTTCGCGTAACGGCTCAACAACATCACCACCTTCAATCAATGGTTTCATTGTCAGACCTTCGAACGTGCCACAATCATCTTCGATGACAACAAGATCTTGAGCAACATCAACCAGACGACGAGTTAGATAACCTGAGTTTGCTGTTTTAAGCGCCGTATCTGCCAAACCTTTACGCGCACCGTGAGTAGAAATAAAGTATTGAGATACGTTAAGACCTTCACGGAAGTTAGCGGTAATAGGCGTTTCGATAATTGAGCCATCAGGCTTAGCCATCAAACCACGCATACCCGCTAACTGACGGATTTGTGCAGCACTACCACGAGCACCCGAGTCAGCCATCATATAGATACTGTTAAACGATTCTTGCTCTTCAGGTTCACCATCACGATTAATCACTGTCTCTGTAGACAAGTTTTCCATCATGGCTTTAGACACTTTCTCGTTCGCACTTGCCCAGATATCGATGACCTTATTGTAACGCTCACCGGCTGTTACTAGACCTGATTGGAACTGCTCTTGAATTTCAAGAACTTCCGCTTCAGCATCACGAACTAGCGTGTACTTTTCATCTGGAATAACCATATCATTAATGCCCACTGAGGCACCTGATACCGTCGCATAATGGAAACCTGCATACATCAATTGATCAGCAAAGATAACGGTATCTTTAAGACCTAATTGGCGATAACAGGTGTTCAGTAGCTTGGAGATCTGCTTTTTACCCATGTTCTGGTTAACTAGATCATAAGATAAGCCTTTCGGTAATATACGCGAAAGTAATGCACGCCCAACGGTAGTATCAACGATACGACGAGTTTCAGTGCGCTCACCATTTTCACTAATTTGCGTCTCAGTGATCCGTACTTTAACGCGAGCATGGATAGCGGCGAATTTAGTACGATAAGCCTTTTCGACTTCATCAATAGACTCAAATGCCATACCTTCACCTTTACCGTTAACACACGAACGGCTGGTGTAGTAAAGACCCAATACAACATCCTGTGATGGTGTGATCACAGGCTCACCGTTTGCAGGTGAAAGGATGTTATTGGTAGACATCATGAGTGAACGTGCTTCTAGCTGAGCTTCCAGCGTTAGCGGCACGTGAACAGCCATTTGGTCACCATCGAAATCGGCGTTGTATGCCGCACAAACCAATGGATGAAGCTGAATCGCTTTACCTTCAATAAGTACTGGCTCAAATGCCTGGATACCTAGTCTGTGCAATGTTGGTGCACGGTTAAGCATCACTGGATGTTCGCGGATCACATCGTCGAGCACATCCCAAACTTCAGGCACTTCACGCTCAACCATCTTTTTAGCAGCTTTAATCGTTGTCGCTAAACCACGACCTTCTAGCTTGCCATAGATGAAAGGCTTAAATAGCTCAAGTGCCATCTTCTTAGGAAGACCACACTGATGTAAGCGTAGAGTTGGCCCTACGGTAATAACCGAACGACCTGAATAATCCACACGCTTACCGAGCAAGTTCTGACGGAAACGACCTTGCTTACCTTTGATCATATCGGCCAAAGATTTAAGCGGACGCTTGTTAGAACCTGTGATAGCACGTCCACGACGACCGTTATCTAGCAAGGCATCGACAGACTCTTGCAACATACGCTTTTCGTTACGTACGATGATATCAGGAGCGGCAAGATCTAGCAGACGCTTTAAACGATTGTTACGGTTGATCACACGACGGTAAAGGTCGTTAAGATCAGAGGTAGCAAAACGTCCGCCATCGAGTGGTACTAGAGGACGTAGATCGGGTGGCAGAACAGGTAGCACTTTAAGGATCATCCACTCAGGCTTGTTGCCTGAAGTGAAAAAAGCTTCAATAAGCTTAAGGCGCTTGGTGATCTTTTTACGACGAGTTTCAGAGTTAATTGATGGCAACTCTTCGCGCATCATCTCAATCTCTTTTTCAAGCTCGATAGCACGTAGCAATTCTAAAACTGCTTCAGCACCCATCTTAGCTTCAAATTCATCGCCGTATTCTTCTAATGCATCCAGATAGCTTTCTTCTGTCAACATCTGACCACGTTCAAGACTGGTCATGCCAGGCTCTATCACCACGAAAGATTCGAAGTAAAGTACACGTTCGATGTCACGCAGAGTCATATCCAGCATTAAGCCGATACGAGATGGCAGTGATTTTAGAAACCAGATATGCGCCACTGGGCTAGCAAGATCGATGTGACCCATACGCTCACGGCGTACTTTAGTCTGTGTCACTTCAACGCCACACTTCTCACAGATCACACCACGGTGCTTAAGACGTTTATACTTACCGCATAAACATTCATAATCTTTTACTGGACCAAAAATACGCGCACAAAATAAGCCTTCACGCTCAGGTTTAAAGGTACGGTAGTTAATGGTTTCTGGCTTCTTAACTTCACCAAATGACCAAGAACGGATAAGATCTGGCGACGCGAGTCCGATCTTAATACCGTTAAATTCTTCGGTCTTGCTTTGCTGTTTCAGAAACTTTAATAAGTCTTTCACGTTTCTCTCCTGAAGGAGTTAAACCGGGTGCCCCACAATTGTAGGACACCTATTTATTGCCAAACTAACCTCAGTTAGTTTTAGTCTTGATCCAACTCGATATTAATACCGAGTGAACGGATCTCCTTCAACAATACGTTGAAAGACTCTGGCATGCCTGGTTGCATCTGGTGATTACCGTCGACAATATTTTTATACATATTGGTACGACCGTTGACATCATCAGATTTCACAGTGAGCATTTCTTGAAGCGTATAAGCGGCACCGTATGCTTCTAGTGCCCACACTTCCATCTCACCAAAACGCTGACCACCAAACTGCGCTTTACCGCCTAATGGCTGTTGAGTAACAAGACTGTATGAACCCGTAGAACGAGCATGCATCTTATCGTCAACCAAGTGGTTAAGTTTAAGCATGTACATGTAACCTACGGTTACTTCACGCTCAAATTCATCACCAGTACGGCCATCAAACAATTTACGCTGTCCAGAAGTAGGAAGACCAGCAAGCGCTAGCATTTCCTTAATTTCTTTCTCTTTGGCGCCATCGAATGCTGGAGTCGCAATAGGGATCCCACCTTTTAGGTTTTTAGCAAGACGAACAACTTCATCATCTGTAAATGAATTAATGTCGACGCGCTGTTGCACTTCATCACCTAACTCATACACATTTTTAATGTAGCCACGAAGTTCTGCTAATTCACGCTGCTCTTCAAGCATTGCAGTGATTTTATCACCGATACCTTTCGCTGCAGCACCCATGTGCACTTCAAGAACCTGACCGATGTTCATACGTGATGGTACACCAAGCGGGTTTAACACGATGTCAATAGGGTTACCATTTTCATCGTAAGGCATGTCTTCAACAGGATTAATCTTAGAGATCACACCCTTGTTACCATGACGCCCCGCCATTTTATCACCAGGCTGAATTGTACGTTTAACAGCAAGGTAAACCTTAACTATCTTAAGTACGCCAGGGGCTAAATCATCACCTTGGGTAATTTTACGACGTTTAACTTCAAACTTCTTATCGAAATCTGCTCTCAGTTCGTCATGTTGCTCGGCAAGTTGCTCTAGCTCAGTTTGCTTATCTTCGTCATCAACACTTTGTTCAAGTAGTCGTGAACGTGGAATAGTATCAAGTTGAGCCTGATCCATGCCTGCACTGAGTAGCACATTACGTGCACGGCCATAAACACCCTCTTCGAGGATTTGAAACTCTTCAGTCAAATCTTTCTTAGCTTGACCAACATGCATCTCTTCGATTTCAACAGCACGCTTGTCTTTTTCAACGCCATCACGGGTAAATACCTGTACGTCGATGATAGTCCCTTTAACAGAGTTAGGTACGCGTAATGAGCTGTCTTTAACGTCAGAGGCTTTTTCACCGAAAATAGCCCGGAGGAGTTTCTCTTCTGGTGTCAGTTGCGTTTCACCTTTAGGTGTCACTTTACCAACCAGAATGTCGCCGCCCTTCACTTCAGCACCAATATAAACGATACCTGATTCATCTAGCTTAGAAAGCGCAGACTCACCCACGTTTGGAATATCAGCCGTAATTTCTTCACTGCCCAACTTAGTATCACGAGCGATACAAGAAAGCTCCTGAATGTGGATAGTGGTAAAGCGATCTTCTTGAGCAACGCGCTCAGAGATAAGGATCGAATCTTCGAAGTTGTAACCGTTCCAAGGCATGAACGCGATACGCATGTTCTGTCCAAGAGCCAAATCACCTAAATCGGTAGATGGACCATCAGCAAGAACATCACCAGTCACCACTGGATCGCCCATCGCACAACAAGGACGCTGGTTAATACATGTGTTTTGGTTAGAACGGGTGTACTTTGTCAGGTTATAGATATCAATACCGGCTTCGCCTGGACGTAGCTCAGATTCATTCACCTTAACAACGATACGACTCGCATCGACATAATCGATATAACCGCCACGCTTAGCAACCACAACCACACCAGAATCAACAGCCAGTGTACGCTCGATACCCGTACCAACAAGCGGCTTATCAGCACGTAATGTAGGTACTGCTTGACGTTGCATGTTCGCACCCATCAATGCACGGTTAGCATCATCATGTTCCAAGAATGGAATAAGAGATGCAGCCACTGAAATGATTTGCTGTGGCGATACATCCATATATTGGATGTCTGCCGGGGTCATAAAGGTTGAATCACCTTTGTGACGACAAGCAATGAGCTCATCGAGCATACGACCATTGGCATCTAAATCGACGATTGCCTGTGCAATGACATAACGGCCTTCTTCGATTGCAGATAGATAATCAATCTGATCTGTCACCACACCATCAAGTACTTTGCGGTAAGGTGTTTCAAGGAAACCGTAAGAGTTGGTACGAGCAAAACTCGCTAATGAGTTGATTAGACCAATGTTTGGACCTTCAGGGGTCTCAATTGGGCACAAACGACCATAGTGAGTAGGGTGTACATCTCGCACTTCAAAACCAGCACGTTCACGAGTCAAACCACCAGGACCAAGAGCCGAAATACGACGCTTATGAGTCACTTCTGAAAGTGGGTTGTTTTGATCCATAAACTGAGACAGCTGAGAAGAACCGAAGAACTCTTTAACCGCTGCTGAAATAGGTTTGGCATTGATCAAATCTTGTGGCATAAGCTCATTAAGATCGCCAAGACTGAGACGTTCACGTACGGCACGTTCTACACGAACGAGACCAACACGGAACTGGTTTTCAGCCATTTCACCAACACTACGAATACGACGGTTACCCAAGTGATCGATATCATCAACTTCATCATTACCGTTACGGATAGTGATGATGTTTTTCATGACGGCCACGATATCTTCTTTAGAAAGAATACCTGTGCCTTCGTCATCATCAATGCTTAAACGACGATTGAACTTCATACGACCGACTTTAGAGAGGTCATAACGTTCTTCACTGAAGAATAAATTATTGAATAAGGCTTCAGCAGCATCTTTGGTTGGTGGCTCGCCAGGACGCATCATACGATAAATTTCAACTAACGCCTCTAAACGGTTTGTAGTTGAATCGATACGTAAGGTGTCTGACATATAAGCACCGTTATCAAGTTCATTGATATATAGTGTGCTTATTTCTTTAATGCCAGCCAGAGACAGCTTAGCGAGATCTTCAAGACTCATCTCTGCATTGGCAGACACCAGTACTTCACCCGTATCGGGATCAATATAATCTTGACCTGCTATTTTACCGATAATGTAATCGACAGGGACTTCGAGTTCACTCGTGTCGGTTTTTTCTAGTTGACGAATATGACGCGCTGTAATACGACGCCCTTTATCAACCACAATATTACCGTCGCCATCTTTTATATCATAGCCAGCAGTTTCACCACGAAGGCGCTCTGCGACTAAATTCATGACTAATGAATCTTTCTTGATCTTAAAGTTAACCCGATCGAAGAACAGATCCAAAATATCCTGAGTAGAATAGTCTAATGCACGTAAAATGATCGACGCTGCAAGTTTACGGCGACGGTCAATACGGACAAATAACGCATCTTTAGGATCAAATTCAAAATCTAACCAAGAACCACGGTATGGAATAATGCGTGCATTATAAAGCACCTTACCTGATGAGTGGGTCTTGCCACGGTCATGATCAAAGAATACACCAGGAGAGCGGTGTAACTGAGAAACAATAACACGCTCGGTACCATTGATAACAAAAGTACCGTTGTCAGTCATAAGAGGGATATCCCCCATATACACTTCTTGTTCTTTAATATCTTTGACCGTACCAGGCGCTGCTTCGCGATCATACAAAACCATACGCAATTTAACGCGTAAAGGTCCACAGTATGTGACACCGCGAATTTGACACTCTTTCACATCAAAAACAGGTTCGCCTAGCTTATAGCTAACATACTGTAATTCTGAGTTACCAGAAAAACTTTTGATGGGAAAAACGCTACGGAAAGCGGCTTCAAAACCACGCTCACCGGTAGGATCTTGATCGGTGAACTTCTTAAATGAGTCCAACTGTATAGACAAAAGATAAGGGATATCCAAAACTTGTGGACGTTTACCAAAATCTTTGCGGATACGCTTCTTTTCAGAATAGGAGTAAACCATGGGTTTCCTCTGATTACGAGATGTGACCAAGACTGAAACAATCATTTGATTGAAACAGCACGTTTGCCCATCACCGTTGATGGCAAGAACCTAACCAGTAATCTCTGCTAGGAACTGCATTATCTGGCGACAAACGGTGAAGAAAAAAATCGCCTACGCATATAGCGCAAAAAAGGCCGACGGTTAAAAAACCGTCAGCCCACACCTGATGACTCAGGTGAGTAAGTTAAGTGATAACTTACTTGATCTCTACAGAAGCACCAGCTTCTTCAAGTTCAGCTTTAAGTGTTTCAGCTTCTTCTTTGCTGATAGCTTCTTTCACTGCTACAGGAGCAGCTTCAGCCATTGCTTTAGCTTCTTTCAGGCCAAGACCTGTAGCACCACGTAGTGCTTTAATTACTTTAACTTTGTTTTCACCGAATGAAGTCATCATAACGTCAAATTCAGTTTGCTCAACAGCAGCAGCTGCATCAGCGCCGCCAGCAACAACAGCAGCTGCAGCAGATACGCCGAACTTCTCTTCCATTGCTTCGATGAGTTCAACAACTTCCATTACAGACATTTCTGCAAAGGCTTCTAAGATTTGGTCTTTAGTGATAGACATAACAAAAAATTCCTAATGTTCTGAATTTAAGCAGTAAGTGTAAACTTAAGCTGCTTCTTCTTTTTGATCGCGAAGTGCGGCCAGAGTACGTACAAATTTGCCAGCAGATGCTTCTTTCATTGTCATCATCAACTGAGCTAGTGCTTCGTCGTACGTTGGCAATTTCGCTAAACGATCAATATCTGCTGCAGGGATTATTTCCCCTTCAAAGGCTGCTGCTTTAATTTCAAACTTCTGTTGTGCAACCGCGAAATCTTTAAGAAGACGCGCTGCAGCACCTGGGTGCTCATGAGAAAATGCAATTAAAGTAGGACCAGTAAACGTATCGTTAAGGCACTCAAAATCAGTACCTTCAACAGCGCGTTTAACAAGAGTGTTACGTACAACTCTAATGTACACTCCTGCTTCGCGAGCTGCTTTACGCAGACCGGTCATTTCACCTACAGTTACACCGCGTGAATCGGCTACAACTGCAGATAAAGCACCTTTGGCAGCTTCGTTGACTTCAGCAACAATTGCTTTTTTGTCTTCGAGTCCTAATGCCATTGGCTTTACTCCTGGATTCTATCTAGGGAATTCCCTAGTAATTACCATGCTAAACACCTAAATGTTTAGCGACTTACGGTGCTTATCCAGTAAAAAAATTCTGGGGTTCGACACCGTCTACGTAGGAAATTAAGTCAGCTTTTAGGCTAACACCTACGGTCTTGGACGGAAGCCTACATTTTATCACTAATGATAAAACAAGCCTCAACCCACAAAGTGCGCGCAGTATAGTTGAATGCACACACTTTGTAAAACTTATACCGCTTTAGCTAGTGTAGCCTGATCAACTGCTACACCCGCACCCATAGTGGTAGAGATGCTTACTTTCTTAAGGAAAACGCCTTTAGCAGAAGCTGGCTTAGCTTTTACTAGTGCACCAATAAGTGCCTCTAGGTTTTCTTGAAGTTTGGCATTTTCAAAATCTACTTTACCGATAGTAGTGTGAATAATACCATTTTTGTCTGTACGATAACGAACTTGACCCGCTTTAGCATTTTTAACAGCTTCAGCAACATTAGGTGTGACAGTGCCAGTCTTTGGATTAGGCATTAAACCACGTGGGCCTAAAATTTGACCCAACTGACCAACAACACGCATCGCATCAGGAGAAGCAATGACAACATCAAAGTTCATTTCGCCCGCTTTAACTTGTGCAGCAAGATCATCCATACCAACTAGCTCTGCACCAGCAGCGGTTGCCGCTTCAGCATTAGCACCTTGAGTGAATACTGCAACACGAACATCACGACCAGTGCCGTGTGGAAGTACTGTAGCACCACGAACGTTTTGATCAGATTTGCGCGGATCAACACCCAAATTCACAGCGACATCAACACTTTCAACAAACTTAGCTGTCGCAAGTTCTTTAAGAAGTGTAATCGCTTCATTGATATCGTAGTTTTTAGTTACTTCTACTTTTTCGCGTATCAAACGAGCGCGTTTAGTTAGCTTTGCCATTATATTAATCCTCTACTACCAAACCCATTGAAATCGCAGTGCCTTCAATTGAACGAGTCATCGCTTCAATATCAGCACCAGTCATATCCGCTGCTTTTGTTTCAGCAATTTCCTGAACAGCGCTACGCTTGATAGTTCCCACTTTTTCAGTGTTAGGACGACCAGAACCAGATTTCAAACCTGCTGCTTTAAGCAGTAGGAAAGATGCAGGCGGTGTCTTTGTTTCAAAAGTAAAAGAACGGTCAGTATAGACAGTGATAACGACAGGGATCGGCATACCTTTCTCGAACTTTTCAGTACGAGCATTGAATGCTTTACAAAATTCCATGATATTAACACCTTTCTGACCCAATGCAGGACCGACTGGTGGCGACGGGTTTGCAGCACCGGCTGCTACTTGTAGCTTGATGTAACCATCAACTTTCTTAGCCATGAGATTTCCTCAGTATGGGTTCAAACGCCATTAGCATAATGCTAACGAGCTCCCCGAAAATAGTGGGTGCAGATTCTACAATAAATCAGCACCGAGTCCAAATATTTTTTGTGTTTATTTTAATCAGCTTTTTTCGATCTGACCGAAATCAAGCTCTACAGGGGTAGAACGACCAAAGATCATAACCGAAACTTTTACACGATTTTTCTCGTAATCAACTTCTTCAACGGTACCGTTAAAGTCAGCGAACGGTCCATCAGTAACACGAACAAGCTCACCAGGCTCAAAGATAATACGATGAGTTGGCGTCTCTGTCGTCTCTTGTAAGCGCTGAAGAATCGCATCAGCTTCTTTATCAGATATCGGAGCTGGACGATCTGACGTGCCGCCAATAAAGCCCATTACGCGTGGAATACTTTTCACTAAATGCCAGCTGTCATCATTCATTTCCATTTGCACTAACACATAGCCTGGAAAGAATTTACGCTCACTTTTACGGCGTTGGCCAGCACGCATTTCTACAACTTCTTCTGTAGGAACAAGTATTTCACCGAAATACTGCTCCATACTGTGCATCTGAATATATTCATGCAAAGTCTTACTTACACGGCCCTCATAACCAGAAAATGCCTGGACTACGTACCATCTTTTTTTAGCTTCAGTTGCTTCAGTCATTCGAAATGCCTATACGCCTGTGATAAAATTAACAATTCTCAGTAATACAGCGTCCATGCCCCAAAGGATTAACGCCAGTACACCGGTCGCCGCTAATACAATAAATGTTGTATTTAACGCTTCTTGACGCGTAGGCCAAACAACCTTACGCACTTCTATCTGTGCTTCTCGAGCAAACGTTAGCGCCTGTTTGCCCTTTTCAGTTTGCAATGCAATAAACCCAGCAATAACAAAAGCGACGACGACACTGATCGCACGGATCAACACACTCGCTTCGCTATATATCTGGTTGCACACAATAGCGACAGCCACTAAAATAGCGACAAAAGCCCACTTTACAATATCCAGAGAATTACTCTGGTTTTCAGTATTTGTTGTCATCGGTTAGTTCCGTTACTCACTACGACCTGCGCTTCATTTAGCTTATGGTTACACGCAAACACATCGGGCCACCATATTTTTCAACCTACACTATTAAGAGCCAAATGTAAGCACAAAGGGTCAAAAATCGGCCATGGATTGTATGCTTATTCTATCGACTAAGCAAGATTACAACCATCAACTTAGCCAGAATATATGTAAAAAAACAAAAAGGAAGCCTAAGCTTCCTTTTGATGTTTAGATAAAATCACAATTAAGCGATGATTTTAGCTACAACACCAGCACCAACTGTACGGCCACCTTCACGGATAGCGAAGCGTAAACCTTCATCCATCGCGATTGGGTTGATTAATGTAACCGTCATTTGTACATTATCACCAGGCATTACCATCTCTACGCCTTCTGGCAATTCGATAGTACCAGTCACGTCCGTTGTACGGAAGTAAAACTGTGGGCGGTAACCTTTAAAGAATGGAGTATGACGTCCACCTTCTTCTTTTGACAACACATAAATTTCCGATTGGAAAGTCGTATGTGGGTTAATTGAACCAGGCTTAGCAAGTACTTGACCACGTTCTACATCTTCACGCTTAGTACCACGTAAAAGTACACCACAGTTCTCGCCTGCACGACCTTCGTCAAGCAGTTTACGGAACATTTCGACACCAGTACACGTTGTCGTTGTTGTATCTTTGATACCAACGATTTCTACTGCTTCACCCACTTTGATGATACCGCGCTCTACACGACCAGTTACAACGGTACCACGTCCTGAGATTGAGAATACATCTTCGATTGGCAGCAAAAATGCGCCGTCAATAGCACGCTCTGGCTCTGGGATATAAGTATCGAGTGCTTCTGCAAGCTCAACAATTTTATCTTCATAAGCTTTTTCGCCTTCAAGGGCTTTAAGCGCTGAACCCTGGATAACCGGAAGGTCATCACCTGGGAAGTCATATTCAGAAAGCAATTCACGTACTTCCATTTCAACTAGCTCAAGCAGCTCTTCATCATCAACCATGTCACATTTGTTCATGAATACGATGATGAAAGGAACACCAACCTGACGAGAAAGCAGGATGTGCTCACGAGTCTGTGGCATTGGGCCGTCTGTTGCTGCAACCACTAAAATTGCACCATCCATTTGAGCAGCACCTGTGATCATGTTTTTAACATAATCGGCGTGACCTGGGCAATCTACGTGTGCGTAGTGACGAGCTGGTGTGTCATATTCGATGTGAGAAGTATTAATTGTAATACCACGCTCACGCTCTTCTGGAGCGTTATCGATTTGAGCGAAGTCTTTAACTTCACCACCATAAACTTTTGACAATACTGCAGAGATAGCAGCTGTAAGCGTTGTTTTACCATGGTCAACGTGACCGATAGTACCAACGTTTACATGTGGTTTATTACGTTCAAATTTTTCTTTAGCCATGGTATTGCCCCAATCAGATATCTTGGTGATTAAACCGCGTATAACAAAAAATCCGATGCATTTAGAAAAGCATCGAATCGATTTATTTTTTTAGTTAGATATGTTAACAGGTTGGCGCTGAAAGGGTAGTATTTAATAACCTAACCCCTTTTAAGGGCGCACTTTAGATAAGTGCTTTCAGCGAATATTGGAGCGGATGGCGGGAATCGAACCCGCGTTATCAGCTTGGAAGGCTGGAGTAATACCATTATACGACATCCGCGCAACCTACTAGGTTACCTAACTCTTTAGAAATTGGTGGAGGGAGAAGGATTCGAACCTTCGAAGGCTGAGCCGTCAGATTTACAGTCTGATCCCTTTGGCCACTCGGGAACCCCTCCAGAGAAATGGTGCCGGCACCAAGAGTCGAACTCGGGACCTACTGATTACAAGTCAGTTGCTCTACCAACTGAGCTATGCCGGCGTGTCATTTCGGTAGCGGATATTATGGAAATGTCGGCACAAGTGCAATAGCAAAATAGAAATAAAATCAAAAAAAATGCTTTTAATGAGTTTTACGGTTACAAAAACAGCTTTACGTTTATAATTTCAACACTTGTAGCGCATTAAAAGAAACATAGGCTGTAAACGAACCTTTATTATTGTTCATGATTATTTGTTAGTGTACTGTGCCTCCTCAAAGGAGAGAAAGCCAATGACATCCGAAAATCAAATTCACACCGCTCTTTATCTTGCATTTCAAAGAACCCAGTGGGCCGAATTAAGAGAATCGGTACCTTTAACACTAAACGAGCCTGAGCTCGCTGATCTTAGAGGTATAAATGAGAAATTATCCCTTACAGAGGTCACCGACATCTACTTGCCTCTTAGCCGCCTACTTAACCTTATCGTCGGCGCGAGACAGCAGCGGGGTTTGGTACTTAATGAATTTCTAGGAAGGCAACCCCCTAAACGCCCTTATATTATTAGTATTGCTGGCAGCGTCGCTGTAGGTAAAAGCACGACTGCACGTATATTGCAGGCATTATTAAGCCAATGGGCAGAACATCCAAGAGTCGATCTTGTCACAACCGATGGCTTTTTATTCCCACTGGCAGAGTTAAAACAGAAAGGACTTTTGCAACGTAAAGGCTTCCCTGAAAGTTATGACATGAAAATGCTGGTTGAATTCATCTCAAATATCAAAGCTGGAAACCCTCATGTGAAAGCCCCACTGTACTCTCATGTGATCTATGACAGGATCACTGATAATTACCAGCCGATCGAACAGCCGGATATTTTAATCATTGAAGGCTTAAATGTTCTCCAAACAAGCCAAGATACCATCGCCGGTATTCAGCAGCCTTTTGTATCCGACTTTGTCGATTTTTCAATTTATGTCGACGCCCAAGAACCATTATTAAAAAGCTGGTACATTGACCGATTTCTACAATTTAGAGGTGGGGCATTTAGTGATGAAAATTCCTACTTTCATCACTATTCAAAACTCGATGATGCCCAAGCAACAATGACAGCCGCAAATATTTGGGACACAATCAACGGTCCAAACCTTAAACTTAACATCGAACCTACCCGAGATCGTGCTCATTTGATCTTACAAAAAGGTGACGATCACCTAATGAACCAAGTACTCCTGCGTAAATAATCTAAGCAGTGCCTCTACTTGGCACTTCTTAAACTAATCTCACCACCAACATAAGACTCAACACCTTTATCTGTCTTCAATAAAATAGCACCGGTTTTATTTATTCCCTGACAAACGCCATCGATACACGTCTCGCCTATCATTAACCTGACATTTTTGCCATCAAAAATATCAGCCTGCTTCCAGCGAGTTAAAAATGCAGATAAGCCTTGTTCTTCAAACAAAGTTAAATCTGCATAGAGCTGTGCTTGTAGCCTAATAGCTAGATCTGTCTTGTTTGGGACTGAGTCGCTTTGGGACAAATCGCTCCAAGGTTGTTCTATCTTATCGCCTTGGGTTTTCGACATCGACATATTGATCCCGATACCTATCACTAAATGACATTCGGTATCTGCCTGACCATTCATCTCGACTAATACACCCGCTAACTTTTTATTGTCTAAATAAATATCGTTAGGCCACTTAACGCCTAACCCTTGTATGCTTAAATCATTTAATGCACTCACAAGTGAGCACGCTACCACTAAACTCAACCCTGTCGCTTGAGCCATTCCTTGTGATAAATTCCAGTACATAGAACTGTATAAATGACAACCGTAGGGAGATACCCAAGTGCGCCCTCGACGACCACGACCTGCTGATTGATATTCAGCAACGCAGATATCACCTGAGGATAAATCCTCACAATGCTTAAGTAAAAAGGCGTTAGTGCTAGGGATCTCATCATAATAAAAACATCGCTGTGCAAAGGCATTTTTTAACCGTATTTCGTCAATCAAGGAAAGAGAATTAGCCAACTTATAACCTTTACCTTTCACACTAAATACATCGACACCATACTCTTCTAGTGCGCTTATATGCTTACTAATGGCCATTCTTGATATGCCTAACTGAGAGGCTAAAGTTTCGCCCGAAACAAATTTTTCAGAATCAAGTGCGATTAAAATATCTCGCTTACGTTGCCATTGTTCGACCATCATTTAACTCCCTTTCACCATATGCACCAATAATTCTCGGCTCAACTTCTAAATTAACAGAAAACTGAGTGTAAATTTTTTCAATAATATGCCTTGCTAAGTGAGCAACATCATTACCTGTCGCCCCCCCTTTATTGATTAACACTAACGCCTGTTGCTCATGTACTGCCGCCTTACCAATAGCAAAACCTTTTAAGCCCGCACTATCGATTAACCAAGCTGCAGCCAGCTTAATACTATCATTCGATGGGTAACCCACAATGTTAGGATACGTTTTCTGTAATACTAAAAAGTGTGCAGCAGTGACCATAGGATTTTTAAAAAAACTCCCTGCATTACCTAATACCATAGGATCTGGAAGTTTTGTCATTCTTGTTGCACAAATACAATTGAAAACCTGTAAAGGAGTCACGTTTTTGATATCGAATTGCTGTAGCGGGCCATAATTCAGTTGAGGCTGCCAATTTTTAAGCAATTTAAGTCCAACTGAGGTGATAATTGCCAGTCCCTTTAACTCCATCTTAAAAATAGAATCTCGATAGCCAAATCGGCACTCAGCTGATGTCAATCGCTTTAACTGCCCATCGGTTAAATCTACATACTCAACCCAATCACAAACATCGATAAATTCAACGCCGTAAGCCCCAATATTTTGAATGGGGGCAGCCCCAACCGAACCAGGGATCAACGCTAGATTTTCTAAACCTGCAATCCCCAAATCTAGACAATGCTTAACAAGACCATGCCAATTTTCGCCCGCTTCAACAGTCACAAAATAATGTCCTTCATCATCGGTGACACTAATACCTTTAGTCAACACACGAACAATGGTGCCTAAGTAGTCTTCTGTTAATAAAATATTGCTTCCACCTCCAAGCACAAGAAATGGTTTGTTTTTTTGATGTAAGTCGCAACAAGACTGGATTAAACTGCCCTTAGAGTCCGCATTGATTATCGAGACACAGGTATGCTCAATACCAAAAGTATTGTAGGCCTTCAAGGAAAGTAATTTCTCAGCGGACATAGGATTATCACTTCAAATCTAAAACCGCTATTGTAACGCATTTAACGTTAGTTAGGGCAAATGTGCTCAGCATGCTCGTCAGTCATACGAATATCAGTAACAGGGCAAACTCATCGATCTCACTTTCCACGACGTGACTTAAGTTGCGTGAACGAAATAAACCGTCACTTACTTCATCCTGAGATTTGTGACGGTATTCATTACTTCACTTAACTATGGTTTAATTATTGTTCACGATTTAGTTTTACGATATAAAAATGTCACAGAGAACCCAAACTGACAGTTTGGTCGCAAAATAACATTATGCCTCTATGTTATGACACACTGCATTTCGTGTTCATTGAGATTAAATAAAAATGAATAACTGACTAAAACAAATTGAATTTAACAAATCTATTCACTCATTATAATAAGTCCATTATTACTTAGCCTATAGCAGCCAATATCAAATGACTTCACGATCCAACAATAGACAAAGAAACCATATGCTACTCTTTGCTGCTATCGGCACACTCTGCTTGCTACCACAGGTCTCCTCGCCTATTGCCTTAGTACTTGGCTTTACTTTGGCAAGTTTAGGCTTAGTACCCACGAATGTTGATCTTGGCAGCCTAACTAAAAAGTTGCTGTCTTACTCTATTATCGGACTTGGCTTTGGGATTAATCTACAAACCGCAATATCGGTCAGTATCGATAATCTTCCACTCATCTTAGGCTCTATTATCTTCACCTTGCTACTAGGGCTTTTACTGACTAAAGTCCTAAAGTTCGATGCGAAAACAGGTCACCTTATTTCAGCAGGTACAGCAATTTGTGGTGGCAGTGCTATCGCTGCAGTTGCACCAGCCATTAATGCAAAAAGCGATCAAACAGCCGTCGCGCTAGCAACCATATTTATTCTTAATTCTATTGCCCTATTCCTATTTCCAGCCTTGGGACACCTGCTCTCTATGAGTCAGTACGATTTTGGCGTCTGGAGTGCTATAGCCATTCATGATACCTCTTCAGTAGTCGGTGCCGCATCGGCCTACGGCGAAGAGGCATTAATCACAGCGACTACCATCAAATTGGCTAGAGCACTGTGGATTATTCCTCTTGCCCTCATCAGTGCTATGGCATTTGGCGGAGATAAAAAGCGCATCACTATTCCCTATTTCATCGTTTTTTACTGCCTCGCAATTGCCATAACGTATTTTCTGCCTCAAGGACATGCAGGCTATGAAGTCATATTCAGCTTATCCAAACGCGTTTTAGTACTCTGCCTGTTTTTAATTGGAGCTGGGATCACAGTTAAAAAAATGCGCGCTGCGGGTACGAAGCCACTCATACTCGGCGTCACATTGTGGCTTGCAATTGGAGTTAGTTCACTGCTTTATATTTTATATGTGTAAAAAAGGGGTATCACACCAATATCAAAGTGAGAAATGGCAGCTCAACAATAGGGTATTTTATCCTGTTACTTATCTCAAATACCGAGTGGTTAAGCAGATTCAGATTTGAAGCCAAGCACGATGTAAACAAGACAGATAAATGCGCTGAAATCAATCAGCGCACGCGTCAATCCACTGGTCAGTAAAGACGATGCTACAAACACAGAACAAGATAAAATAATTAGCCATTTTCTCATATAAGACTCCAGTCAATTTTGATTACACAATCAATAACACCGCACAACGACTTGCATAGCGGTACTACATAAAAGTATCCATCATCATTATTTCTTATGTTCTCGTTATTTTCCAAATACCCATTTTTACTAACAAATAGCCATAACACCTAAGGGCACGGATCTCAGTAAATGTTAAGTCGTATAATAACCACTAGTCGAAGTGCTTTTGTTGTCGCGATGCTAAGTGCTATTGTAAACCTTAATACATCGATTTATTTATGGGAGCTGATTCAGTATCTGCCTCATATACGAATGGCCAAAGTCGGAGAGACACTTGCTAACTATCATCAAAAAATAAAATAGGTTGATAAACAGTTAATTTACAACCTATTTTCATCGGCACCCATATGTTTACGAAAAAGCTCGTCTAGCTCACCACTATCGATCATTTTCTGCAATTCCATATCAAAATGAATCTTGATTTTTTTACCTTTTTTATTATCACTAAATGCAAAAAAAACCTTTAGTCTCAACACATTTTCTTTGATGATAAATTGTATAGGTTGAGTTAATTGAGCTGCCTTAACTAACATATCAGCCTTATAGTCAAATACCGCATCGATTTTACCCCTATTGACACGATCCAGCATTTCTAACAAACTGCTACTTTCCTCATAATACATAGGGAAATCGATAAACTCATCGTAACGATACTCTAATAGTGCTTGGACTTTTTTAAAAGATAGACTCCCAAGTCCCTGCCAAATTTCAGCCATCTCCGGTGTCAAAGCAATATCGATACTATCGACTTCTACTGGCTGTTCACTAAATAATGCTTTAGTTGTGTCACCATCATAAAAGCCTAACGCTATATCCGCTCGATCATGATTAAGTAAATATCTCACTCTGGAAAAAGGCACAATTTTTGTGTTAACTGTCCAATCTTCTTCGGGGAAAATGATGTTTAAAATATCAAAGTAAAATCCTGAACCATCTTCGTTGGTATATCCAATCCAAGATTCGGTTACCACATCTATTGTTTGTGGAGCACATATTAATGGAATCGAACAACAGCTTAAGCAAAGAGTTAAAAAACATTTTTTTACCCTACTTATCATGCGATCATAAGTTAGTACAAGCAATGCCCCACCCCTTTTTGATGACCAACACATAAATAAAAAATATCATCCTTTAATTTTAGAACAATTTATTCTTTTTTGATGAAGATCTAATAAATGATCTTGCTCGCCACAAAAAGATGTCTATAATCCATCGCCCTTACAGAATGATATGCTCTGTTAGTAAACAATAACGGGTTCCCTCACCCCGTAACAGTGAAACGTAATTAAAAAGGCAACACATGTTAACGTTAACAGCGACACAAATTCATCGGGCGCTACTGCTGCTCGTTGGTTTCCATATTTCAATCATTTGCGCCAGTAATTATCTAGTGCAGCTTCCTTTTCAGATCTTGAGTTTTCATACGACTTGGGGAGCCTTTAGTTTTCCATTTGTCTATTTAGCCACCGATCTTACCGTACGGATATTTGGTCAAAGCTCTGCAAGACGTATTATTCTTAACGCTATGTTACCAGCACTACTTATATCCTACCTCATAGGGGTTTTGTTCAACCAAGGCAGTTTTCAAGGATTCGCCTCATTATCTGAATTCAACATTTTTGTATTTCGTATCGCCTTTGCTAGTTTTGCAGCTTATATTATCGGTCAGTTAATGGATATTACGGTTTTTGCGCAACTTAGAGGCACACAATCTTGGTGGGTGGCCCCAGCTACATCGACACTTATCGGTAATCTAGTTGACACTCTTGTTTTCTTCGCTCTGGCATTTTATGCCTCTACAGACCACTTTATGGCGCAACATTGGCAAGAAATCGCTAGTGTCGACTATGGCTTTAAACTGATCGTCAGTTTAGGCTTATTTCTGCCCGCCTACGGTGTATTATTAAGAGTGCTCGAACATAAGATAATCAACCCCTCTCAGGCACAAATGAGTAAAAAAACTTAGAGCGGTAACTATAAGTTATCTCATTATCAATAATTCAAATAAAAAATTTTACTTACCCACTAGCTAGACAGACTAGCTGTTTTTATTTTGTATTCAACTAGAATAGCCAACGAGGTATTTTATCTGAATTCAGGGGATTAGGGTTGGCGAGACAGCTACTACAAGCGCAAGAGAATTGGGCTAAGCAACAAGGATACCAGCATATTGGAGTTAACACATTAAACCGCCCCGCATCATCCTTAACACATTGATTACTAAACAAATATAATATTATTAAGCTTAATCAAAATACCGACAAAATAGAGCTAAATAAAATACATTTACAAAAATCACTCATGGAATAATACAAAAAAGCATTATATTTGAAATAAAAACTTGTAAATCTAAATAATAATGATTACCATTTAGATGTGTTCCACAACTCCAAATACACCCTTGAACAAATAAACACTTCATCTCTGTTTATTGTTCAACCCTTTAGAAGCTTGTAGGGTAAGTATAGGGAGTTTGTTAAGCACGACATTGCTCACACACTCTTATAGCCGGGATTTCATTTTCCCGGTATTTTTTTATCTTATTTTCGACATTTTTGCAGACTTATCTTCAAATTCAATATTAACAAATTAAGCTATCGAAGCACTGCTCGATCTCAGGAAAGCAGTGAAAATTCCTAATGATAACTAAAAATAAATAAAGTACTTGCAAAAGCGAATGATAATGATTACTATTTAGGTGCGTTCTAAAAACTTCTTGAAAAAGAAACAATTTAACACTTCATCACTGATAAATTGTTTCAATATAGCTTTTGAGTTAGTTTTTATGTAAGACATTGCTCACACACTCTTATTGCCGAGAATTTTATTTTTCTCGGTATTTTTTTATCTGCGACAACATAATATCCTACCTCAATTGGCAATAGCACTGAAATCGGTTCTACATTGAATCAATCTAGAACCAAGATCTACATCTATGATCAATATCTTGTTTTAGGTATGATAAACCTTATAACCTTTTTCTAAAGCAAGCGTGAATAGTCATACCATCACTTTGCAGGAACTAAAAAATGCAGTTACACGTTGATGCAGTGATTTTAGCAGGTGGCATGTCAAGACGTATGGGAGGAGATGATAAAGGGTTAATCGAACTATCAAGCAAACCCATGATAACACACATCATAGATCGAATAGCACCTCAAGTTAACAGGATAATGATAAGCGCAAACCGTAATCTACCTCGCTATACTGATTTAGGCTATTGCGTTTTTAAGGATGACCATTTGGGTTATTTAGGCCCGTTAGCGGGAATGATCACCGCGATGGGAAAAACTAAAGCTGCTTATTTGTTAGTGGTTCCGTGCGATTGCCCGCTCTTACCTTTAGATCTCGTCGAACGTATGTTAACCCAAATCAAAAACCAAAATGCAGAACTTGCAGTGGCTAGCGATGGTCAACGTGAGCAGCCTACCATCATGCTACTTAAACCCAGCTTACGAGAATCGATGAAGGAATATCTAGACTCTGGTGGGCGAAAAGTGAGTTTATGGTACGACAATCATCACTATGTTGTTACCCAATTTACCGAACAACCCAATGCCTTTATGAACGTGAACACACCTGAGCAAAAACAACAGGTTGCTAAAGAAATCATCAAATAATACTCGAGGTCTCAATGCCAACTTCCTTTACCAATCCATTATCAATCCCTGTTCTCGGATTTTGTGCCTATAGTGGTACAGGGAAAACCACACTACTTAAAAAACTCATCCCAGAGCTCAATCGTCGTGGAATACAGCTCGCCGTCATTAAACACGCTCATCATAATTTCGATGTAGATATTCCTGGTAAAGACAGTTATGAGATACGTAAAGCTGGTGCCCGTCAGATCTTAGTTGCCTCACATATTCGTTGGGCATTAATCACTGAAGATGAAGTTAATGAAGCCCCTAATCTACCCCACTTGCTGCAGCAGATTGAGCAAGATAGTATCGACATCGTCTTAGTTGAGGGATTTAAAGCACTTGAGTTACCTAAAATAGAACTTCACCGTGCAGCCCACCACAAACCATTCATTCACACTCATGACGTAAACATTCAAGCCATAGCATGTTGTAATGATACGCAACTGCCCACTAAACTACACCGTTTAGATATTAACAATGTGCCTCAGATAGCCGGCTTTATTATCGAATATATACAAAACTGGCACGTTCAATCATAACGGTAAACTGTCTCATCGTTATCGATAAACATAACTGAGCAGCTTTTGGCATCATAAGCTGATAATATTCATTATCATTCGTCTCACATTAACTGGATGTCATGGCCTTATCTCGTAAAGAATGGAACAATATCATTATCTTAGCCTCTGTATTGATGATAGCCATACTGACCTTAGTGAGTGAAAAAACCTCCAAAACACCTTCGGATGTACCTCCTCTATTTGACCAGCAATCGCCTTTAGCTCAATTGCAGATGAATGAACTTTGGCTAAATAAAGGCAGCCAGTGGCAATGCCATGAAAAAATACTCAATTGCCAAATTTGGGCTAAAGCCTGGAGCGAAATACGCGTCTCACCGGTACCAGAGCAACAAACATTACCTAAGCATAACGACATAAATCAACCGATAAAACTGACAATCTTAATCGCGAATAATGATCAACCACAAACTTGGATCTGGTATCAAAAGCAAGGATTATTACTGTCTCCATCTAGCAACCTGTACCTGATCCCACCAAGCTTAAGAGAATCACTCACACCCATCACTGTAATAACAACCCAGTCAAGTTCTGAAACAGATCAATACACTAACGGCCAATAGTAATATAAGAGAATTAATATGCCCGAACTTCCAGAAGTAGAAGTCACCCGTCAGGGAGTTTCACCGTACCTGATTGACCAAGAGGTCACAGGTCTTATCATACGAAATGCAAGTTTACGCTGGCCCGTGCCTCAACTTGCTCAACAAATTGTGGGACAAACCATACGTAGTGTGCATCGCCGAGCTAAATATTTACTTATCGACTCCGATGCTGGGACGACAATAGTACATCTAGGCATGTCTGGCAGTTTAAGAATTGTGACACCATTAACCCCAGTTGAGAAACATGATCATATCGACTTATCTTTAGCCAGTGGGAAAATATTAAGGTTTAACGATCCACGTAGATTTGGTGCTTGGTTATGGTATGAGCTTCCCATTGAAGCCCATCCTTTATTATCTAAATTGGGACCAGAACCATTAACAGAGGAGTTTAACCCTAGCTATTTACTTGAATCACTAAAAAATAAGAAGAAAGCAATTAAACTTTGCTTAATGGACAACCACATCGTTGTGGGAGTAGGTAACATTTACGCCAATGAAGCATTATTTGCTGCAGGTATACACCCACAAACTGAAGCAGGCAAAGTAGATCCCAAGCGTTTACTCATCTTAGTCAATACTGTAAAGCAAATCTTAGCTGATGCCATTAAGCAGGGTGGAACCACACTGAAGGATTTTACTGACGCCGAAGGAAAACCAGGGTATTTTGCTCAAATGCTCCATGTATACGGTCGTGGAGGTGAAACCTGCACCCAATGCGGTAATCTGCTTAGCGAAATAAAACTAGGACAGCGAACCACGGTGTTTTGTGGCTTATGCCAGACAAGGTAGCAATCGTTAACAACACGACCGCTCAAGAAAGCCCCACAAACTAAAGATGCACAATCCTTAGCTTGTGGGTCGCTCAATCAATTAAAAACGATATTCGTAAGTACCAAAGAGTGTCGCTTCCGTTGCATTATCTTCAAGCTCAAATTCTGATTGAGACACTGTACCACCCACACTCATCATCCCTTGCCAGATAGGCATGCGATAACTGAGTTCCAGCATCAACAAGTCTTCTTTAAGTGGCTGAGGAGCCCATACACTACTTGGATTTTTACCATCTTTATTAAGCTGAGCATAACGAAGAATTGACGTGATACCATGACTATTCGCAAACTGGCCAATCAAGCCTAATGCATAAACAATGGCATCACTTCCATAGGTGCTGCCATAGGTCTTACCATAGTAGCGTGAGCCGCTTTGATAATCACTGTGCTCATACATACAGTTGTAGACGTTATCATCTACACCGCAAGCGACCATGGTATCTGTGTACTCAAAAAAGAGCTTATATTGAGCACTATCAAAATTAAAACGAGTATCGATACCCGCTGCATGACCACAATCGACTATATCCCATGGCGCAGCACTTTTAGCATCTTCACAGGTTTTTTCATAATAAAGACCAAAAGGGATATTGAACCAAGTATCACTAAAACGGAGATCATAACCCGCCATCTGATTACCGTAGTTAGTACAGCCACCACCGGTATCATTACGGCAATCTTTCTGGCCCGTTATCGAGTTAAATACACTTTCAGCAGTACACTCTTGCCCTTCTCCACAAAGCTGTGTTGACCAAGAAAAGCCTATCTCTAATTGTCTAAAGGGACGTAATGAACTACGTAAGCTCCACAATAAAGGATTCGCGATAGCTCGCTCCTCCTCTAAACGACTAATGCCAGCAGTGAATGTCCAGGGGCCTATCCAAGAGAGCCAAGGTGTTTCAAATGCTGCAGCATTATTGCGAGTCAACATAACAGAAGGTAAAGGACGGGCATTATTGGATCTGTGCATCGCCGAATCAAAACCGGGTCCCCACCACTGATCGATTGCACCGACAGTCACCATCCAATTATCCAAAGCTATCGCCAAATAAGAATCATCGAAACGAACCTCTTTATCATCAGCCGGCTCATAATTTGCTGATGCAGCAATCTTATAAGCAAAACGTTCGCCCATATATTCATGGGAAACCTGCAGCTCACCTTTTTCGCTATAATCGGAACCAAAATGTTGAAAACGTGCAGCATCAGTCGCAGCAGCAGCTTTTATCCGAGTATTACCTTTATTTCCTACCGCATTACGATAATAAAAATTCACTCGAGCAAATGCTTGCGCTAATGCTGGCGTTAAACTTGAAGGTTCAGTCTGATTTAGATCGACGCCTATCCCTGACCACATCAAGGGATAGGTATTAACGGGAACCGTGATCACCCCTGCATCAGCAAGGGCCTGAATATCTGCGCGCAAATAAATATCTGAAACGTCCACCCAAGGGGCTGAAGCAACAGAGCAGGTAATGAAAAAAAAGACCGCGTTTATACATTTACCAATAGAAAACTTTGACATACAAATTAACAACTATTCCTTGTAAAGAAGTGCTTTGGTCACTTCAGGATGAACAAATTGACTAACATCGCCACCGTGAAATGCGACTTCTTTAACCAGAGTTGAAGAGATAAACGAATTTTCCTCCGACGGGGTTAAAAATACGCTTTCAAGATCAGCACTAAGACGACGATTCATGTTAGCCAACTGAAATTCATATTCAAAATCAGACACAGCCCTTAACCCTCGCACCAAAACACTTGCTTGTTGAGCTTTAGCAAAATCCACTAATAAACCACTAAAACCTACGACTTCTACATTATCCAAATGCGCTGTGACTAATTTAAGTAATTGCACTCGTTCAGCTAACGTAAATCGAGGTAGCTTAGAAGGATTCGCTGCTATCCCAATTACCACATGACGAAATAGTTTAGCCGCCCTTTCAATAAGATCTGTATGGCCATTGGTCACAGGATCGAAGGTCCCTGGATATATTGCTTTTGTATGCATAATAACTCATCACCCAACTAAAATTGATCGCACATAATACCTATCATCAGCTGAAACACCACACTGACAACATGAAACACCCAAATTCACTCTACACCCTGTCAATATATTCATGCTTTTAAAACAATCAAGAACATTCAAAATGATTATATTATGACCAAGGATATTTAACCATTCTGTTTCGCCATAATCCTTTCAATAATCCTCGTTGTCGACACACCATCTTCAAAACACAATGTTTTTACCGTTCCGCCGGCCGCAATAACCTCTTGACCACCTGCGATATCACTAATTTTATAATCTCCCCCCTTAACTAGCATATTAGGTAGCAAACGAGCAATAATTCTTTGCGGGGTATCTTCACTAAAAGGCACCACCCAATCGACAGAGGCTAATCCTGCCAGTACAGCCATACGCCTATCAAGCTGATTAACAGGCCGTCCATCACCTTTCAAACGCTTAACAGAGTCATCATCATTAACCGCTACGATAAGTCTGTCTCCTTGAGCTCTAGCCTCCTGCAAATAGCTCACATGCCCAGCATGAAGAATATCAAAGCAGCCATTGGTCATTACTACGCGTTCGCCACGTAATCTAGCTTGTTCAAGTGCATCAACAAGTTGATCTTCAGAGACGGTACCAAATCCCATGTCACCATGATTAAGAGATAAGGCGTTAAGTAACTCAATACGGCTAACCGTTGAGGTACCTAATTTCGCTACCACAATACCCGCTGCGATATTGGCGATAACACAGGCTTCAGTTAAATCGCTACCAGCAGAAAGCGCGGCTGCAACAGCAGAAATGACCGTATCTCCCGCACCAGTCACATCGTGAACTTCACGAGCAACGGTAGGAATATGTAACTCTTTCTCATCAGTATTAGTGATAAGCGTCATTCCCTTTTCTGAGCGAGTAACGAGTAGCGCATCTAGTTCAAACTCTTGAAGTACCTGATGTGCTTTTTTTACCAGATCTGCCTCACTCGTAACTTCACCAACAACGAGTTCAAATTCACTCATATTAGGCGTCAGTAATGTCGCGCCACGGTAACGAGCAAAATTACTCCCTTTAGGATCAACTAAAACGTTAACCCCTTGTGCTCTGGCCTGTTTAATAAAAGACTGGGGGTCTGCCAATGCTCCCTTAGCATAATCTGACAGGACAACCACATCGACATGAGACAAGTGTTCACGTGCGCTATCGAGTAAAGCTTGACTCTCCTCCACTGGGTATTTTTCTTCAAAATCAAGACGAATGAGCTGTTGCTGCCGAGACATGATCCTTAATTTCGTGATGGTTGGCTTGCCAGCAACGCTATGCCATTTTGGCTCAATCCCCAGAGCTTGTACACCAGCAGTTAATGCATCCGCAGTTTCATCTTGACCTACTATTCCAGCTAAAAAAACTTGCCCACCTAAAGTTGCAATATTCAGCGCCACGTTTGCCGCTCCACCAGGGCGCTCTTCTATCTGGTTAATACGCACAACAGGTACCGGAGCTTCGGGTGATATACGTCCTGTAGGTCCTGTCCAGTAGCGATCTAGCATGACGTCACCGACCACAAGAATCTTAGCTTTTTCAAATGCTGGTAGAGAAACCTTCATAACACTCTTTATCGTTTATAAAATGAAAACTTGATTGTACCTAATTTTTGCTAACTCTGTTACCCTAAAGTCCCCATCTCAATTGAAAAGTATTGATATTGACCACAAAATAACAGTATAAAATCTAATCAAAAAATCCTAATTAAAATATATAAATCATAATGGAAAAATGAATATTGCTGTTGAGCAAAATGCTGATTAAGCAACAGTAAACTGTTATAATCACATCACAATATTGCATCGATGAGAAATTTTACATTTCTATTCATGCACTTACTTTATAACCAACAAGAATTCAATTTAATATACGGTTGTTTTATATGATTAAAAGGTTACTAATCATTCGACACGATAAAATCGGTGATTTTGTTCTTTATTGGCCCGCATTATTTCTGTTAAGAAATGCAATGCCAGAAGCCCAAATTGAGGTATTTGTCTCTCCTGCGTTAGAGTCCCTTGCACAAGCTTGTCCATATATCGACCATGTGCTTGTAGACACTGGCGACGATAAAGCCATTCATGCCGAATTTGCAGATCGTCACTACGATGCTGTACTGGTGTCATTATCACAATTTAGAATTTATAAAATTATACGCCACCTCAACATACCTTATATGCTGGCCCCAAAACTCAATTGGTACCAATATTTATATAAATATACAGCCGACGCACGATACAAAACAGGAGAAGGTTGTTGGCGCGGTGGCTGTATGCTAGTTAAGCATTTCCTCACTCATCATGATTATACCATTCCTGAATTACCTAACCTTTATTGGAATATGACTGCTGAGAGAGAGAAATGGCAAAACTATTATAATCGGCAAGACAACGAAAGATTAATCTTTGTACATCCAGGAACTGGCGGCTCATCAGGTAGTTTATCACCTGCTGATTTCACTAGTTTATTAATAAAAGTGAATGAATTAACTCAAATTAACTGCCGATTCATCTTAACCTATGGTGAAGATGAAGAAAAATTAGCCCAAGAAATTTTTGATAATTTACAAACTCAATCAATCAACGTTAGCATGGCAAAACCATTGTCAAGTCTCGCCGATTTTGCAAAGTCTATCGTCGCAGCAGATATGTTTATCGCAGGCTCGACTGGACCACTGCATATTGCAGGTCTACACAATATACCTACTGTAGGCTTTTATGCAGGAAGACGCTCTGCTCCACAAGTGCGGTGGCAAACCTTAACTCAAAGCCATAAACGCTTAGCATTTACCCCTCCGGTAGGTAGGAAAACAGGTCGCAAAATGTCACTAATCGATTTCAATACTGTTGCGGCAGAAGTATCAGCTTTTCTAAATGCTCATTATATAAAATAACGAGTAATTAACAATTGTCGTGACTTGAGAAGAACACAATTCACTTAAAAATTGGAAAATAAATATGATTGTAGTTACAGGTGCAGCAGGCTTTATAGGCAGCAACTTAGTCAAAGCACTCAACAATATGGGACGTCATGATATTATCGCCGTTGACGACCTGAGTGACGGCACACAAATGTTCAATTTAGCCGACTGCGAAATAGTCGACTATCTTGATAAAGATGACTTTCTTACCAAAATAAGCACTGGCGAGTTTGATGGTAAACTTGAGGTCATTTTTCATCAAGGCGCTTGCTCATCAACCACTGAGTGGGATGGCAAGTTTATGATGAAGAATAATTATGAATATTCTAAAATATTATTCCATTATTGTCAGGATAATCATAGCCAATTTATCTACGCATCATCAGCTTCTGTGTATGGTGGCAGTGATACATTTATTGAACAACGAGAGTTCGAAAAACCACTCAATGCCTATGCATACTCTAAATTTCTTTTCGATCAGTATATCAGGCAACAAAAATTAACCACTCAAGTTGCGGGGTTACGTTATTTTAATGTGTATGGCCCCCGCGAACAGCATAAAGGTGCGATGGCAAGTGTGGCTTTTCATTTCAATAATCAAATTAAAGTTAATGATGTCTGCCGACTTTTTGAAGGTGTTGAGG
Organism: Shewanella sp. VB17; assembly: GCF_013248905.1. Classification (NCBI taxonomy): domain Bacteria; kingdom Pseudomonadati; phylum Pseudomonadota; class Gammaproteobacteria; order Alteromonadales; family Shewanellaceae; genus Shewanella; species Shewanella sp. VB17. Next base: position 484,107 of record NZ_JABRVS010000001.1, on the reverse strand, counting down.
GCTATGAGAATGGACAACAACTACGTGACTTCGTTTACGTAGAAGACGTGGTTAAAGTCAATTTGTGGTTATGGAAAAACGCTCAAATATCAGGTGTGTATAATTGCGGCACTGGCCAAGCACAGAGTTTCAATGACGTCGCAACTGCAGTCATCAATTACCACGGAAAAGGGAAAATAGAATACATACCATTCCCTGACAAGCTCAAGGGTGCCTATCAACATTATACACAAGCAGATTTGACTCAACTACGCGCTGTGGGGTATGACCAAACATTTAAAACTGTTGAACAAGCTGTACCTGAATACTTAAATTGGCTTAAAAAACAGCATCTTATTGGTCAATAACTTTAGAATTAATGTGTTGAATAAATATTCAGCACTCTGAATTTTTTCCTACTTCATAAACTATTTCTATCAATTGAGTGGTCGATATTGCTGGGGTTCTAGGCAAATAAATGACATCACACAATGGCTTGAACTCATCAAACTTTCCTAACCAATCATCTCCCATCACTAAGCAATCTGCTTTATGTGTTTTAATGTATTGTGCTTTTAATTCTAGTGATTCCTCAAGAAAAACCTCATTTACACACGACAAAGCATGAACGATACGCATCCTATCTCTTTCATTACAAATTGGAAAACGCTGCTTCTTAGAAAAATTTAGCTCATCTGAAGACACACCAACAGTAAGGTGAATACCGACTTGACTTGCACGCTCAATGATATTTAAATGACCAATATGAAACATATCGAAGGTCCCAAATGTTATCACCCTCATGAAACCTCCCCTGATAATAAGTAATTAACGACCCTTTGACTACACAAGCCATCGACTTTGCCTGCTAATTCATAAGTATACTTTGCTCGCTCTGCTGCAAAGGAGTCTGGATGAGCAATTTGGTCATCTACTACAGACTTTAACTTGTTATACGTACTGGCATGTGCAGCGACTTCTGCATACTTATAAAGATCCTCATCCATTCTATTATTAAATCGAAATGAGAAAATACCGCGATAGCTCCACCGAAGATAATAAAAATCACACCACACTATGGGTTTATCAAGTGCTGCAAATTCAAAAAGTGCTGATGATGCATCACTGATAAGTAGATCTGCTGTGACCATAAAAGGTAAAAGATTAACTTGTTCAACTGGCGCTAAATACGTATTATCAAAACTTCCCCAATGCTCAAGAAGTTGCTTTTGTTTTTTATACTTTTTCTTTGTCAAAGAAAAATAATGCGGTTTAAGTAAAATATTATATTCTGCAAATAGTTGCGGCCAATCTTCAGCCATATTTTCAATGCTACTAGGATAAAATGTAGGCGCATAAAGTAATGTAGGTTTACTTGGATCTAACCCTAAAGAACCAATATCCAATCCCAACTCAATACCTTGAATGATAGGATCTAATTTAGCGTAACCTGTATCAATAAAGGTTTTGTGAGGAAACATACCCTGAAGACGATTAAGCCTTTGTTCACCTTCAACAAAACGGACATCCATATCTGATTCCAATACAGAATAATAACACGCCTTCGGTCCTATACCATGCTGCATTAAAGCCGTACGACTGATGCCTTTAAGTTTTATTGCATGCGCAAAGCTATTACCAAATATGATCCATTTAGATTCATTGGTTAAATAATACTCCAACGCTTGTGCGCTATCATCCACCCAAGTCACTTCTAACTGATACTCTAGCACTAAGGCATTCAATGTTGCTTGTTGATCTTCACTACGATAAACAATAAAGTGTGCCGCTCCGCCTCGAGAAATCAATTCCCTCATCACAGGTAAATATTGCGGTAAATAATAAGGATGTAAAACATCAAAAAAAATCATAAGGCGCCTTCTTTTAACATGTCTAACGAATAATATTGAGATTTTAGAAACAAACATGGTATACAAGGATAACCATAACGCTTTTATAGCGATCTGCACAAGCATTAATAGTCACACATTAAAAAGCAATCAGAGTTAACACAAGTAAGCAACGAACAAGGTGTCAACACCATAATAAATAACAAATTAAATGAAACATGGTGAAAACAATGGTAACCATCACCTAACTATAAAACGATATAAAATTCGTTATACTCTCTTCTAAAAGAAGAAAACATAAATCGGAGTTTTCATACACCTTAAACATCTGTATCCTCTATACGCAATTTCGCAATGTTTTGGTTATCGTCAATGTCAATTATCTCACATGAACAACTGTGTACAGCGAAACGCCTACTTTTTATCTCTCCTATAGCCCTCGGAGACTTTCTATATCTCAAAACTTTCCTTATTGCTTTGAAGCAGCAATACACTCATATAGAACTAGATATTTGGCTAGATGATAGTAGATGTAATCCTGATAGCTGGCGCCTGTCACGCAGTAAAATTTTACAACAATGGATTGAGGCTGAGGGATACTTCACTCGTAGTTATGGCTGTACAGACTCAATGGAATCTTTCCAGCAACAAATAGAAAAAGCAAAAATATATCAATATGATTTAATCATTTGTCATTCGATGAGTCGGAGTAAACAGTACTCTAGGATCGCACGAATAATTAGCCCTAGTGCGTATATTGTTTCAAGTTTACCTAAAAATACAATGTGGGGAGTATTTAATTTTATTACCTACCGACATTCAAACAAAACATTCACTCTTAATAATCAAGAACTTGAATCTGATCACCACATAACTGACCGCTATGAAAGTATTTTTAGTCATATTACTGGCCTGACTTTAGCGAAAACTGAATTAATGCCTACATTAATCATTCCCGATCACATCCAGCCTATTACTCAAAAATGGTTATCGACCCAATTTAATCATTGTAATGAACAAGGACCATTAATATTCTTAAACCATCTATCAACCAATGTAAAAAAAGATTGGATGATTACACAGTTATTTGAATTGATTGATAAAATATCACAGAATCTAATACCATATAGATTTATTATCAATGTAACCCAAGAAAAATATCAACAAGTCTTGAAGCTAACTAAAGACTTTACCAAAGACAAGCCTTACCAAATCGCGGTTTTTACCGTACAAAAACATTTCTTTGAGTTACCTTCCCTCATTGCAAAAGCTAATTTTGTTATCACTGTTGACACCGCCGTGTTACATTTTGCATTTGCCACTCAACGCCCATTATTGGCAATGATGAGGCAAAAAAAGCCCTATTGGGCTCCACCCATGACGAAACAATCACATGTATTATATGCGATAGAAGGTAAAGGACATATTAGTAATATTTCTGTTGATACTGTATATAATCAATATCAAAAAATGACACAAGATAACAAAATTAAGGTACTTCAATGAAAAAAGCGATTTTTACTCTCGCCATTGGCGACAATCCTATGTATAAAGCCGCACTTGAAAGCTTTCGTATTTACGCAAAAAAAGTAGAAGCTGATCTGATTGTATCAGATCAACTCCACTATAAAATTGATATTCAAAATCCAAAATATTCAGCTAGTCCCGCTTGGCCAGAAAAGCTCTATACCAAAGAACTTCTCAAAAAATATGACAGAGTCCTATACTTAGATGCAGATATAATGGTCACCCCTTGGGCCAAAAATATATTTGAAGAGTATCAAGATCTTGAAACCATTTATATGTTTGACGAAGGCCTCCATACTGACAGATCACTTCCTATTGGTGAGATCAATGAAACTTTAGAGGCTACTGAAACTTGGTCTAAACCTAATAGTACATATAGTTATTATAATTTCGGCATGTTTCTCGTATCTAGAGAATGTCCTTTGTTTAATCTAGCGACAATAGAGGGAATGCAGCAAATTTGCAACACAGTGAAATTTTATGACCAAACTTATATTAACTATATTATTCAAAAGCATAATATAAAAAACCAAAGTGTGGATGCCAGCTTTAATCGTATGGAACTACTCGGTATGAAAGACTACCGTAAAGCTAATTTTATACACTATGCTGGTAGAGGCTATAGAATAAAATGCCCAAGTCGTGAAATTCGCTACATAGACGACTACTGTAAAATGTACGAAGATAAATTTTCTGATACCGAAAAACAGGCAATGAAGCTTGCAGCTTGGAACTTATTTACAGCTAACTTAAAAAGAAAAAGTGGCATACCTCAATGCATACTAAACTTTATAGGTAAACCTACATTAGGTAGGAAGTGGTTATAAACTGCTCTCCTTAGCTTCAACATACTCAGCCTCTCCGATATAAATATCAGATAACTTTTTGTCATCCCAGACGCATGGCCTTCAACAAAAGCCATGCACCTGATTTTAAAAATAAAAATATAACGACTAATTTTTAAATTGTTTCGACCAAATATCAATTGATTGATAATCAAATTTTATATCAACAACTTGCATCTCATCAATTTTTGAATCTAATTCATCATAGCTAATAACAGGCATATTAAGTTTTTTTCATTTCAATAGAGCGATTATCTACTGAAATAATAAAACTTCGACACTTATGATGAAGAACCCGGATACCACCATGTAATCGTACACCAATATAATCCACTTGCTGATGAGAAAGTATCTCATCAAAAGCATCTAAATTTACTGGTCATACATTGACCTTAATTGTTCTTAAATTTAGATAATTAAAGTGTTTAACATCACAACTAGCAACATACAACTCAATAAATCTACAAAAAACAAAAACATCTAAATTGCAAAACAAAAAAATCTCTAAGCTAACGTATTAGCGAAATTTTGCTTATCTCCACCACTAGTATAGTACTCATGGTTTTTTTGATGTTATTATACGCTGTTACCCTAGGATAATTGCACTTAGTGAGCAAATCAACTTCATGAAAATTCAGTTCCCAAAATTTCTTTTTGTGCCTGTCTCCTCACCCAAGGGAATTGGCGAGTATATGCGTTCTGTCATTATAGCTAAAAAAATCAGCGAAAAGTGGCCCAATGCCATCATTGAGTTTATTTTAAATAAACATACTCCTTACGCAGATGATTGCCCCTTCCCTGCCCATCTTTTGGATGATACACCGACTAAGAAAATACAAGAAGTTAACAACATAATGTCTGCATATCGTCCAAATCTTGTGTTATTTGATGCATCAGGGCGTAAGTCACAACTAAAACATGCTTTCGAACTAGGGGCAAAAGTCGTATTTATTAGTCAACATAAACGCAAACGAAGCAGGGGAATGAAGCTAGCTCGAGCAAAGGTGACTCATCGGCATTGGGTAGTACAACCTAAGTTTGTTTTAGGTGATATTAGTTGGTTAGATAAGAAAAAGTTGTCTTTTATTCAGCAACCAGAACCTATTTTTATCGGCCCTATATTTAGTCAGCCAAGCCCTGAGGGCCAGCGTGTTTTATTAGATCATCATCAACTTAAAAGCCATGAGTTTATTATTTTTAATTCCGGCTCCGGCGGCCATAAATCATCAGAACGCTTATTAGCAGATATTTTCGCTGAAGCGGCACAAGAAAATTTTCACCGCACTGGGATAATTTCATTAATGGTATATGGACCTAATTATCCCTACTCTCTTCCTAAAATGGAAGGCGTTGTAGTAATAAAACAATTAGATAATCCGGAATTCATTAATCTTTTAGACGCTGCAAAATTCGCAGTATTAAGTGGCGGAGATACCTTATTACAAGCTATTGCACTTGCTAAACCTACCTTAGCTATTCCTGTTTCTAAAGATCAACCAGCTAGGATCAAAGCATGTGCTGATTTAAACTTGATTCATTACAGTGATTGCAAGATTGACGCTATTCTTACTGGAATAAATATGATGTTACAGCCCCAATTTACTGCCAAGTTAACAAAAAATATGCATACAATCCCTAGCTTGAATGGATTGGAGATTTGTATTAATGAGATCACTAAATTGCTGGAGGAATAAAATATGATCTCTAAACACAGTAGTTTGGGGAACTACACGTTGAGGTTAATGCTCCAAGGGAGTAAACACTCGACTTCATTAGGGTCTATGCCAAGCTGAGCCCGCCAATGGTGATATAATCAAAGGACACACACCCGTTAGCTTTGGCTGTTTCTATAATATCGTAGAACATCGCGATAACCTTACCGTCCGAGGCTGTATTAAAATTACAAAAGGTTTTACAACCCGCTCAGCGCGGCTGTTGTCGATAGGGCCCCTTCATCTTCGATATAATACATCAGTTTTTGCCACTGGTTTAATGTATAGCGAATCTTCACCAAATTTGGTTTTAGATGAGACTCACATGGGCGCTCTATTAAAGGCTTCCATTACAGGAGCTGCGCCGTCTTGCTTTTATTGGTATTTTTTGCCACAAGTTAACCCTTAATCGTGAACATATTGAGGAAAAAAAGTTTTGATGATCACCCCTATGATATTGGGCATGAAGCTAGCTAGCACTGGTGAAAAACATTATCTGCTGATATTATAGAATTAATTCGGCTATATCATCCTAATGGAGAAGTTTTTATGGTATACCTACATCTTGCTCTTTTTCTGTTTGTTCCAATACCATGTAACAAAAAAACAATATTGATAACTTATGCATCAAGCCAACCATATAGAAGAAAATTCCAACTTAGAAATCTACATAGATCGTGCAACTTTGCCAACAATACAGCAAATGACCATGATAATAGCGAATAACAGTTCCCATAAAAAACTCATTTACTGGTCACGTCACCCCCTCACGGATCAAAACATCTTAAAAAATATCAACGGCGAGTCATGCTCTTCTATAGATAATATTCATCAAAGGCTGATAGAAATATTATCTCCACGCGATACCTGCCATATCACTATCTATGGGAACACTTATTGGAGTAAAGATATAGCTAGGCTAATCCGAAAAATAAGTAACATACCTAAGATTAATATTCAAAAACTAGAACTTATCGATGATGGTTCGTCTGAATACCGAAAGATGTATACTTGGGAATCTCTAGGATTAAACAATCAAATAAAAAGTCTGACCCAAGGTGAAAACAATCTAAAAAGCTATATTTCTGGTAGTGAAAATAAAGTCATTAGATTCCTAACTGGAAAGTCAAACAAGCTACCTCGCTCCATAGGGAGTATTTTCAATTGGCATAAACTCTTCCCCACAACATATCATATGCTGCGTATGGATTATATGGAAAAGCCTGAACTTAGGCAGCTAAAAGAGCACTTACAAGGCAATACAAAACAGATTAGATGGGACTACATATCAAGCCACTCTTTTACACACGAACAAAAAACACTATTTTATCGAATGATCAACTTCAAATCTGAAAATTTCAATTACCACAAAAAAAATAGCTTCATGTTTATTGGTGTAGACTCAACGACTACAAATAGCGATATACAGATACGCGTAATTTCAGACTCTCTCTCGGATCAAGGTGTGATTCCAAGCATAGGAAAAACTAACTTGCTTTTTAAAGGACATCCTTTTGCTGACTTCAACGATAAGATTATTGATGCACATAAAATGCAGTCAATGAATTCCAGCATACCATTTGAAACTCTCATAATGGCTGAACTCTTACCTCAAAAAATTGGAGGAATGGAGAGCTCACTATACTTCTCTCTTCCCCAAAACTACAAAATAGAATATATCGTATTTGAGGGAACTGCTGATGATATCGAGAAAAATTCACTGGTGCAGATAATGCTATACCTCAATATCATAACACCTCAACAGATCTTTTTTTCTAATCAGTTCAAGTGATTAGTTTACGTATTTGATACAGATAATCGCTTGAGAGTACATCAAACATATTGATCACAGGTTCAAGCTGTATCATCTCCATAAGACCCACTCCCTTGGCGCGTATTCCCCATGGCACGTTATCACCATGCTGCGCGTTAATCACCTCATCGTATACGCTAACCACAGAAGCCAAACAGCTATAAGGGCCTGTTCGTCCAGGATTCGAATGAGCATAAAGGCCAATAACTGGCGTCCCTTGAGTTACAGCCATATGGGCAGGCCCCGTATCTGGCGCTAATACGATGGAAGCTTGTTTCAATACCGCCAACAACTGAGTTAACGAGGTTTTACCCACTTGATTGTCGAGTGTTTGACTGCAAGCAGCTTGAATATCTTGTGCTAAGGTTTTCTCAAGAGATGTTGGTCCACCACAAAGTATTACCCTAAAACCTTTTGCTATTGCATGCTCCGCAACGCCAGCGTAGCGCTCGGGTAGCCAATTACGCTCAGGCTTACTCGCAGCGGCGCAAATCACTAAGGTTTTCTCTCCATCAGGAATAATACGTTTAGCAAACTCACTATCGGCTGTAGGCACAGGAATATTCCACTTGGGCGTTAAGTCCTTCACACCCAGCGCTTTGGCAAAACCCATAAAGCCCTCAAGTACATGAGGAGCCTCTAAAGCTTCAACTTTATGATTCGTCACTAGCCATTGGCCCTCTTTCGCTCGATCGCGGTCAAAGCCAACACGTACTTTTGCCGATATAGCTAATGAGGCAAGTGTTGCTCGCAGCGCTACCTGCATGTGCAATAACACATCAAATCTCTGCCCTGCTAGTGCTCTTTTTAAATTGAAATAGCTTTTCCAACCCTGTGATTTATCAAAAATAACAAACTCCACATCGGGTAAGTTTTTAAGCAACTGATATTCGACTTTTCCTATGATCCAAGTGATCCTAAGATTAGGATATTGCCTCTGAATCGCTTGCACCATAGCGACAGCATGACACACATCACCAATGGCAGATAATCGAAGTAAACAAAGAGAATTGATGCTATTCAGATTTAGGTTCATAGGATTCAAAATTGATCTTAAATGGAAAACCTTGATAGTTTAAAGGAGATTAGGCGAGGTTCCAAACTTAAACCGTTAGATCATCGGCAAAGCTCAACCTTTACATTAATGACTTATCATTAAGATAGGTATAAGTTCACGTACAAGTTACTGTAGAATACCATTATCTTTTAACCTAAACACACCCAACAATAAGCCAATTCTTATGCCAACGCTTCTAGCAGAGACAAAGCTCACGCACATGCAGATAAAAAAATCACCAAAAGGCTCAATCGCTTTCTGCCACCCTAGGCTAGATTCGATCTCCAGCGATTGGTTTACTATGGAGTATTGGCAACAAAAATCAGTGATCACCGGCTCATCGAAAGGACGTCACATTACGTGGTTCATACAACCTAACCTTGATGAAGCAGATGAGAGCCAGTGGGTATTACGTCATTACTATCGTGGAGGCTTGATAGAAAAAATCAGTAAAGACCGTTATTTCTTTACTGGTCTTAATCAAACCAGAGCCATTGCCGAACTGACATTGTTAGTACAACTTTATAACGAAGGTTTTAATGTGCCTAAACCCATTGCAGCGAACGTAGAAAAATATGGTCTACACTATCGCGCAGATATTATCATAGAGCGTGTTGAAGGTGCCCAAGATATGGTCGCAAAACTGAGTAAAACTGCGCTAACCAATGTACGCTGGCAACAACTCGGCCGTTGTATTGCCAAATTCCACCAGCGCGGGGTGTATCATGCCGACTTAAACGCTAAGAATATTCTTATCACAGATGAAGAATTCTATCTTATCGACTTCGATAGAGGTGAGATCCGCCAACCTAGAACTAAATGGCAAAATGCCAATTTAGACCGCTTGTTACGCTCCTTCAATAAAGAAAAAGGCATACTTGACACACTCAAATTTACCTCTAATAACTGGCAACAATTAGTGCTTGGTTATCATTCCGTCCAATAGTTATGCTGACTAAATCAGCTTACTTATGATTTTTAGCATACCAGTTTGCTAATGGCTGTGCTGTTATTCCGTGGGCGAAAATACTCATTAGCACAGTCACAGTGACCACTGCATAAATGGTCTCAAACCCTTTAATCTCTCCTATTTCATGAGCAACAATCAGTACATACAAAATTGAAGCAATACCTCGCGGGCCAAACCATGCAATAAACGCCATGGTAGCCAAATCCAATTTGGCGCCAATTAGACTTATCATGACAGGAATTATTCGCAACACTGTAAGGCTTAATAATGCATATATAACAACTTCAACACTGATATGGGCTAAGGTGATTGGTACAAAAGCTAACCCAAATAAGAAAAAACTGACCAGTACAAATAACTCACCTTCCGCCTCTGCAAAATTTTCAATATGTTGTCGTGCTTTCTCACAGGTATTACCGGCATAAAGGCCCGCAAAAAAAGCAGCAATGAAGCCATTTCCAGCACATGATTCGGCTAAATAAAAGGAAAGAATGGCTAAGGCGATAGGAATAAGGCTTTGATAATTCGACTCCATCCAACACTTTTCGATAGCCTTCATCGTAAGCTTAGTGCCTATATAACCAAGTGCACCGCCGATCAACGCGCCAAAAACTATCTGCTCAACAACATACACCATCCAACCATTATCTTGAGTATGCGTTAATCCGCTGGTTATCATGGCAACCACAGTGAGCACTATGGGGAAAACGATACCATCGTTTAAACCGCTTTCAACATTGATGCTTGAGCGAATTTTTTGCGGCACTTTAGGATCCGATACCACAGCCTTACCCAAAGCAGCATCTGTTGGCGTCAGCAACAAGGCTAATAAAATCATGTAAGTCATAGGCTCATCAGGAAAGATAAGACTGGCGGCAAACGTCCCTACAACGACTGTAATAGGCAAACCTATGAATAGCAAACGAGCAGGGATTTTCCAAGATTGCTTTAGTAGATTCAGATCCAACAACGCTGCATCAGCGAACAACACCAGCACCAAGGCTATTTCAACAATGATGGTAACAAACTCAGCATTAACCTCAACCTCCGTAATATTAAAACCGAAAGGAGAAAGTAATAGACCAAAACCAGTAAACATCATAGGGCCTGAGATGTTAAATCGAATTAACGCTTTAGAGATATACCCATAAAGTAATACCACCAAGGCGATAATTAAAATCACAATGTGCTCGTCCATCTCTACCCTTTGAAAATATTTAATAACGTAGACCATATTCTAATTCATAAGTTCATGCTGTTACCACATGTTTGATACTCACCAGCGCCGACCTTAGGGAGGATTAACGGTAAAGATGTCATAAAGAATTGGTTTACATATTTTGTAAATAATTTCAACAAGTAAACGGAAATATTTCAGTACGAATTTTAAAAAAATATCATTTATTATTTTTAATAAGACACTTGCAACTTGTTGCGATAATGTTAATTTACTGGTGCTTTATTTCGTATCGAGGTTTTCTACTCCTTGAATACATATTCAGATAAGTAAAATTGCTCACATAAATTTATCTAGTTTACACAACAATGGAATATATTATGTTTAAAAAATTACTCCCTATTTTAGCGTTAAGCACACTAACTTCATTTACGGCTAACGCCTATGTTCTCAACATGGAAGGCAGCTATTTATATGATTTTATTTCAAGTGGGGAAGGCTGTGCCCCAGACACCTTTTCCACAACTATGACTGCTGACGGAAGTAAAATCAGTATCTTATTTGATAAATTCATTGCCGACTCTATGGATGATGAAAGAAGAGGCAGAAAACGTACTAGTTGCGATATGCGATTCACCATGCATGTACCTACTGGTTACAGTGCCTCTTTAGTTAAGATGGACTTCCGCGGTTACCGTGACGTACCTCCTGGAGGTTATGGTGCATTAAATACTGAATATTTTTTTGCGGGACAAAGAGGTCCAGTAAACTCAACTCAGTGGGGTAAAGAAGATGAGTGGGATTCTGGTAATTACTTTGTCGAAGATGACTTACTCATATCAACACAAGTTTGGTCAGCCTGTGGCGCTGATGTCATCATAGGCGCCAATTCAAGCGTTGTTGCCTATAAAGGCTTTAATGAAGAAGCATCTATGGTTATCTTAGACAGTCTCGACTCTAGTGTCGAAACATTATTTCAATACCAGTTACAGTGGAAAGAATGTAGCGAGTAAGTCTAAAATCACATAATAAAAAATACCCGAGCATCTACTTGGGTATTTTAAGCAAAAAAGTGCCACCTAACTTGAAAAAACAGTTAATTTACTTTTGGTATATGCATTTTGAATTGATGCGATATTAAATGTCTGACCTATTATTTAGGTTAATAGACTTATGCCCTTGGTATCATATTCCGTATGTTGACTCACTCCCTTATTATTTGACGAACGCTTTTTGATGTTGTTTACCACTATCACTAATTTGATCCCAAATAGCTTTCGAGTCAACCCATATATGATGGGCTACTTTAAGATTTTCACCACCCTGCGTAATCAATCCAACTGGGACATACATCCGAGAACTGTCGTCAGCACCAGGTAATGGTGAGCCACAATGTTGACAAAAACTCGTTTGCCAATTGTGCCCTGGTTTATCCCAGGTATGAATCAACTTACGACCTTTTATCCAACGAAAATCACTGTTATTAATCACGATGACAGCAATACCATTACTACCGGTAGCTAGTCGACAAATAGAGCAATGGCAGATAAATACATCTGTAATACTAGAAGCGATTTCGAAAGCCACCTCTCCACAATTACACTCCCCTGTGACCATAACTTTCCTTAATATTATTAGCTAACATATGCCGTCAAGTAGTGAAAGCATATTCCAAGGTAACCAACACATCCCTACACTGCATCAATCAATTGACAAGCAAGCTCAAACTGTTGCTTAAGCGCCCCTTTATTTGCATCAACAACTCGTAAGCATGACTGGCTTGCAGCTTGATAAGCTAAAGGATCATTAAACTTAGCCATTAACTCATCGGCTAACTCTTCGGCAGATGAGATCATAGTCAAGGCACCCGCTTCATTAAGCAATCCCGTTATCTCAGCAAAATCCCAATGCTTTGGGCCAACATATACCGGTACACCAAATGCCGCAGGCTCTAGTGGATTGTGACCACCATTATCGATTAAGGTACCACCAACAAAAGCTTGATCGGCTGCACCGTAAAAAGTCAACAATTCCCCCATGGTGTCGCCAAGCAACACTTGGATGCTTGCATTCACTTCATCTTGCTGACTACGGCGCGCCAGACTCAAACCTGATGCAATAATTTTCTCAGCAGCGAGGTTAAATTGCTCAGGATGACGTGGAACTATGACTAACAAGGCATCTGGCTTACTAATTAATAGACGCTTATGCGCCAACAATATCGCCTCAAATTCACCAAGATGAACACTACCGGCAATCCACACTGGCACGCTCTTATCCCGCCACTGCTGACGTAATTGTTTTGCTTGAGCCATTTGCCCCGCAGGAATAGTGAGATCAAATTTTACACTGCCACATACTTCAATCCTGTCCGGGCTAACCCCTAAGTCCATAAAACGCTCTGCCGCTTGATCTGACTGAGCAGCAATCATATCTAAGCTCTGTAACATAGGTCGACTTAGATTAATACGCTTTTGATATTGCAATGCTGACTGCGATGATAATCTTGCATTCGCTAACATCAACTTTACACCAGACTTGGTGGCTTGATGAACAAAGTTAGGCCAGAGCTCTGTTTCCATAATAATACAGCACTTAGGAGCAAGCTGTTTAATAAAACGATTAACACAAATAGGTAAATCAAATGGTAAATAGCAATGTTGCACACTATCACCAAAGGCTTTAATGACCTCTGCTGAACCCGTTGGACTAGTCGTGGTGACCGTTATCGACACGCTTGGATAGGCTTGTAATATATGTTTAATTAAAGGGATCGCCGCTAAGGTCTCACCCATAGAAACGCAGTGGATCAATATCTCACTCGGCTTAAGCTTAGTTAACCCAAATCGCTCACCCCATCGAGCCCGATAACCTGGACTTTTGGCAGCCCTAAATGCCAGATATAAAATCAATACAGGTAACAGTAAATACAGTAATACTGAATATAAAAAACGGTTCATTCGATTTAATACTAATTTAAGGTAAAGGGAAAAACACTCATGCTACCATAAGCCTTGTCATTGAGATAATTTGACTTACTGATGACTTTGATAAAAGCTAGACTAAGGCGCCTTTGATCCCATTCATTTTTCAATTAGCTAAAATCAATATCGCCTGATAGATTATGTCAGTTTGACAAAGTTGACTCAGCAACATAAGTCTACCACAACAGTGAACAACACTTAACGAAGCTGCAATTAGGACCAAAATGAAAACCCGCGATAAAATCATTTATGCCAGCCTCGCCCTGTTTAATGAACAAGGTGAGCGAAATATCACGACTAACCATGTTGCCGCACATTTAGGGATCAGTCCTGGTAATCTTTATTATCATTTTCGCAATAAAGAAGACATTATTCGTTCTATTTTTAGCTTGTATCAACATCACTTGGAAACAAGCTTCCAGCTTTATCAAAATGAGCCAGCGACGATAGATTTGCTTATCAGTTACTTCGATGCCATGTTTTACGCCATGTGGGAGTTCCGTTTTATGTACGCTAATCTAACGGATATTCTAAACCGTGATAGCCAGCTTAAATCTCTGTATCTCATCACCCAAGAACAAGTACTCAAGCGATGCTGCCATATATTGTCTAAACTCAAACAAGATGAATTTCTCTCGATAGATGAGAAGGACATCCCCCCTCTTGCAGAGACAATACGCATGATTATCTGCTTCTGGATAGGTTATAAGCAAACCCATTCAAGCAATATGGAAATCACTAAATCATCTCTATATGAAGGGCTGCTTAGAATATTAATGCTATCTAAAGCCTATTCAACAGCCCGTTCACACAGTACATTTGTGAGGCTGGAGCAACACTACCGGGCGCGAGCAATCGCACTCATAGAATAATATGAGTATTTTGTATAATACCTCTAAAATCAATGCCTAAAAATTAATTTTTCCATTAGACAGATTCATTTAATCATGATTAGTTTTTTTAATGCTAACTGATACCACCTCCTAAATTAAAAAATCTATCTCACTACAGTAAAAAATCTATCTCACTACAGTAAAAAAGCTGTGAGAGCAGGTCAATTTAAGGTTAAAATGCCGTCACTATAATCAATAAACTCATGCTATTTTAAGGAGAATTTTGGTGGCAAAAACCTCATTCTACGACCAAATTAATCAACAACTGACCCAAGTTAAAGCCGAAGGCTTATACAAGAGTGAGCGTATTATCGTCTCTCCTCAGCAAACAAAAATCCAAGTAAATGACACTGAAGTTATCAACTTCTGTGCTAATAACTACCTAGGATTAGCCAATCACCCTGAACTCATTAAGGCTGCCCAAGCAGGGCTTAACAATCATGGTTTTGGCATGGCTTCAGTTCGCTTTATTTGTGGTACTCAAAATATTCACAAGCAGCTCGAAGCTGGTCTTAGCGAATTTTTAGGCATGGAGGACACGATTCTTTACTCTTCTTGCTTCGACGCTAATGCTGGACTTTTTGAAACCTTATTAGGAGCTGAAGATGCCATCATTTCTGATTCACTTAATCACGCGTCTATTATTGATGGTGTGCGTTTATGTAAGGCTAAGCGTTTTCGCTATGCCAATAACGACATGGCAGAACTTGAAACTCAACTAAAAGCAGCCAAAGAAGCCGGGGCGCGTAATATTATGATCGCTACCGACGGTGTATTTTCAATGGACGGGGTGATTGCCAATCTCAATGGCGTTTGTGATCTTGCCGAACAGTATGGCGCCCTCGTCATGGTCGATGATTCTCACGCTGTGGGTTTTGTGGGTGACAACGGCCGTGGTACACACGAACATTGTCAGGTAATGGAACGTGTCGATATCATCACAGG
The DNA here is from genome assembly GCF_013248905.1 of Shewanella sp. VB17. Taxonomy (NCBI): domain Bacteria; kingdom Pseudomonadati; phylum Pseudomonadota; class Gammaproteobacteria; order Alteromonadales; family Shewanellaceae; genus Shewanella; species Shewanella sp. VB17. The sequence continues at coordinate 468,355 of NZ_JABRVS010000001.1, read as the reverse complement.
TACCTTAGGGAAAGCACTTGGTGGTGCATCAGGTGGATTTACTTCAGCCAAAAAAGAAGTGGTCGACTGGTTACGTCAACGCTCACGGCCATATTTATTTTCTAACTCTTTAGCGCCGTCTATAGTAACCGCATCCATTCATGTGCTTGAAATGCTCAAATCAGGCCATGCTCTGCGTGAAGCGGTATGGGAAAACAGCCGTTATTTCCGGGAAAATATGACAGCAGCAGGTTTTACATTAGGTGGTGCAAACCACGCTATTATCCCTGTAATGATAGGCGATGCTAAACTTGCAGGAGACTTCGCTAGCCGCTTACTTGAAGAAAACATCTATGTTGTTGGCTTCTCATTCCCTGTCGTGCCTAAAGGGCAAGCACGGATTAGAACTCAAATGTCAGCCGCTCATACTAAAGATCAGCTAGATAAAGCTATCGAGGCATTTACGCGAATCGCAAAAGAGATGAGTATCATTTAGGAATTCTACGATGAAAGCACTTAGTAAACTTAAACCAGAAGCAGGGATCTGGATGGTCGATGCTCCAAAGCCGGAGATGGGCCATAACGATCTACTGATTAAAATCCATAAAACGGCTATCTGTGGTACCGATGTACATATCTACAACTGGGACGAATGGGCACAAGATACCATTCCAGCCCCTATGATTGTAGGACATGAATATGTCGGTGAAGTCATCGATATAGGTCAGGAAGTCCGTGGTTTTTCAATCGGTGATAGAGTCTCTGGCGAAGGTCACATCACGTGTGGCCACTGCCGTAACTGCCGAGCTGGCCGCACTCATCTATGTCGTAATACTTCTGGAGTGGGGGTTAATCGTGATGGTGCTTTTGCTGAATATTTAGTGATCCCAGCATTTAATGCCTTTAAGATCCCAGATGATATTTCTGACGATCTCGCTGCTATCTTCGATCCATTTGGTAACGCAGTACATACAGCACTTTCCTTCGACCTTGTCGGTGAAGATGTCTTAATAACAGGTGCAGGACCTATTGGTATTATGGCAGCAGCGGTATGTCGTCACGTGGGTGCTCGCCATGTTGTCATTACTGACGTCAATGAATATCGTCTTAAACTGGCTCAAAAGATGGGCGCAACACGTGCAGTCAATGTCGCGAAAGAAAACCTTAACGATGTCATGACTGAATTAGGCATGACAGAAGGCTTCGATGTCGGTCTCGAAATGTCAGGAGTACCTACTGCATTCCACTCTATGTTAGATAGCATGAACCATGGTGGAAAAATAGCTATGTTAGGTATTCCCGGTGGTGAAATGGCCATCGATTGGAGTAAAGTTATTTTCAAGGGTCTTATCATTAAAGGGATTTACGGTCGAGAGATGTTTGAAACCTGGTATAAGATGGCCAGCCTTATTCAGTCAGGGCTCGATATCTCACCGATCATTACTCATCATTATCGAATTGATGATTTCCAGCAAGGCTTTGATGCTATGCGCTCAGGTCAATCAGGTAAGGTTATCCTTAGCTGGGATTAATCGATGTATTATAGCAAGGCCTACACCGCTAGGTGCTTGCTATATTTTTCACTCAAACATTTAAGCAGAATAAGATTATGTCTAATTTCCAACACTTTAGCGTTAATCAGCTAATTCAATTGTCAGCCACTGATCCTGATCTCCAAATCGCAGATATCCGTGATGCTGCAAGCTTCGAATCTGCACATATCAACGGCTCGGTCAATCTAAATAACGATAATCTTGCCAGTTTTATTGCCGATGCCGATATGGACAAACCCGTCGTTGTTGTCTGCTACCATGGTATTAGCAGCCAAGGCGCAGCACAATATTTGGTCGAACAAGGGTTTGATAATGTCTATAGCTTAGACGGCGGCTATCAGGCTTGGCGTGAATCAGAGGCTTAAAACATAAGCGATTTATTCGTCATTAATTTATACAAGGGGGTAGGCTTAACCCTTGTATTAAAATAATATATTTGTTTTTATCTATGCTAATCTAGCTCATACCTCCCCCCCTAGATATAAGGATACCTTATGATTGAGATAGGTCAGCTGCCTAATAAAAGAGCAGCGCAAGCCTTGGCTGATTATCTCAAAGGCCAAAACATCGAATCCAAACTAGTGCCTACAGCACAAGGGATCAGCCTGGTTGTCATCCGAGATCAAGACAGTATCAAAGCCGCTATGGAATTCGAAAAATTTATACAAAATCCTCATGATAGTAAATATTTACAAGCCTCATGGGACAATGGTGATACTACAGCAGACATAGATTACGGCACGCCATCTTTACAGCTCTTGACCCAATTTCTTTCAGGTGCAGGTCCGCTGACTCTCGCGATCTTCTTTGCCTGTGTCTTAATATTTGCAGGCTTTAGCGTAGGTTTTGCCGATCCTATTTATAGTGCCCTCTCCTTCTTTAATGCAGTACCTAACTCAAGCATCACTCAAATATGGCGTATTTTCACCCCCACTTTGCTCCATTTTTCCGCGCTGCATATTATCTTTAATTTACTCTGGTGGTGGTACTTAGGAGGTAAAATAGAGAATAAATTGGGCATTACTCCCTTACTGATTTTACTGATTGTAGCTGGAACTTTGCCAAACCTATTGCAATATTACATCGGTGGACCTAATTTTGGAGGTCTTTCTGGCGTAGTGTACGCTGTCGTCGCTTACACTTGGGTAATGGGAGTTAGACGCCCAGAACTAGGCTTAGGCTTACCACCGGCTTACATGGCCTTTATGCTATTATGGCTAGTCTTTGGCTTTACAGATATGTTCGGTCTTTCAATTGCCAATGGTGCGCATCTAGGAGGATTAGTTATCGGGCTTGCTCAAGGATTCATTGACAGTAAAACGCGAGAACAAGAGTAGCTTAAATTGCTATAAAGCCAAGAGGGGTAACCCTCATGGCTTAGTTCAGACGTAAATCAGTTTTTCTGTTAGGCCATTTCAAGCACTTTTTTAACTAATTTTTCAATACCAATATTGGCCTCAGCAATACTTCCAGCTAACATATAGGCAGGCGTGCTGACCAATTTTCTCTCTTCATCAACAACAATCTCTTGTGCATTAGCTTCTTGATGTTGGCCGCCCATGGCGTTAAATGCTTTGACTGTCTCAACATCTGCCCCTATCGTGCCACTTGCACCTTTGTCATACAGTCTAGGGATCATGATTGGAGCAATACAAATAAAGCCAATGGGCTTTTTCGTCTCGACAAATTGAGTGATAAACTTACTCACTTCAGGTGACACCTCACAATCACTCCCTTTAGTGGCAAAATTGCACAGGTTTTTTGCTGCACCAAATCCACCAGGAATAATAAGCCCATCAAAAAGAGAAATATCGAGCTCATCTGTCACTTTTATCTCTCCTCGAGCAATCCGCGCAGACTCGACTAAAACATTACGATTTTCATTTTCTGCGACTTCACCACTCAGATGGTTAACCACGTGCATTTGGTTAATGTTTGGAGCAAAACACTGATATTGTGCCCCTAACTTAGACAGAGCTAACATCGCTAATACAGATTCGTGGATTTCGCTACCATCGTAAACACCTGCTCCACTCAACAACACTGCCATTTTTTTCATTAAGAAGTTTCTCCATATGCGATTTTATTTTAACAAAATAACAACAAATTGCTTGATCTGTTTGTTTTTCATGCTAGATTAGTATATCGACTCTATCAAGCGTTGTTTATTTAGACAAGAAAAGACTCTTGTCAGGTCAAAAATAATAAAGTCCACAAAATTAAATAAAATTAAGAAATTAAAACTTAGCTCACAAAATTAATTTAAAAAAAATTAAATCAATGACTTAGCATTAGTCCAATTATTTTTTATACATTGCACTCTCCTGCATAAATTTTTTTAACTCACAGAGTTATCCACAAGCTATTACATAAAAACCCATAGCCGAAAACCACCTTATATGGCATGCTAGCACCACTATCCAAACCGCTCTCGAAGCCAAAGTCGAATACTCATTATGCCGAAAATTGCCGAAAACCCCTTAATTCTTGTGGATGGTTCCTCATACCTCTATCGAGCCTATTACGCTCCTCCCCACCTAACAAACTCGAAAGGCGAAGCCACTGGTGCAGTATATGGTGTGATTAACATGCTTCGTAGTTTACTTAATCAATATAAACCAAGCCAGATGGCGGTGGTTTTCGATGCAAAAGGTAAAACCTTCCGTAATGATATGTACCAAGAATACAAGGCACAACGTCCGCCAATGCCTGATGATTTACGGACACAAATAGAGCCATTACATAATATTATACGCGCTTTAGGCCTGCCTCTTATTTGTATTTCGGGCGTCGAAGCGGATGATGTCATAGGGACGATTGCGACACAAGCAAGTCAAGCAGGACGAGCAGTATTAATCAGTACAGGCGATAAAGACATGGCTCAGCTAGTCGACGCTAATGTCACATTAATTAACACCATGACCAATACAGTCATGGGCCCAGAAGAAGTCTCAGAAAAGTTCGGTGTCGGACCTGAATTGATTATTGACCTGCTGGCACTCCAAGGTGATAAGGCAGATAACATTCCCGGTTTACCGGGTGTCGGTGAAAAAACAGCGGTTGCCATGCTAACTGGTGCCGGAAGCGTCAAACACATTCTTGCCAACCCCGATAACATTCCAGCCCTAGGATTCAGAGGCTCGAAAACCATGCCGGCTAAACTCGCTGAACATGGAGATATGCTGAAACTCTCATATGAACTTGCTACGATCAAACTTGATGTTGAAATGGAACAAGATTGGAGAAAACTTGACGTCACACCTGCTAATAAAGATGAGCTCATCAAATATTATGCAGAGATGGAGTTTAAACGTTGGTTAGCTGACGTGTTAGATAACAAAGGTGCGACTACAACAGATTCTGACGGTCTAGCTGATGAGTCAGTTTCAACACCAGACATCGTCACTGAATATGAAACAATTTTGACCCATGAAGCATTAGACAAATGGATAAATATTCTATCTGAAGCTGAACTGATAGCCATAGACACTGAAACCACTAGCCTCAATTACATGGTGGCAAACTTAGTCGGTATATCATTTGCTACTGAACCCGGTAAGGCGGCTTACCTACCATTAGCCCACGACTATCTTGATGCACCTGAACAACTCGATTTCACTGAAGCAATCAGCAAGCTTAAACCCCTCCTTGAAAATCCAAAGCTAAAGAAAGTCGGGCAAAACCTGAAGTATGACATCAGTATTTTTGCCAATGTAGGTATCAAGTTACAAGGCGTTGCCTTTGACACTATGCTCGAATCCTATGTCTTTAACTCAGTCGCCTCCAAACACAACATGGACGATTTAGCACTGAAGTACTTAGGCCATAAAAATATTGCTTTCGAGGATATCGCTGGTAAGGGAGTAAAACAAATAACCTTCAACCAGATCCCATTGGAAACGGCTGCACCCTATGCCGCTGAAGACGCTGATATTACCTTAAGATTACATCAACACCTTTGGCCTAGATTACAAAAAGACCCGAGCTTAGCCGCTGTTTTTTCAGACATCGAGCTACCTCTCATTCAAATACTCTCAAAAGTGGAACGCCAAGGCGTACTGATTGATAGCATGATGCTAGCTCAACAAAGTGAAGAGATAGCCATATCCATTGACAAACTTGAACAAGATGCGTTTGAGATCGCAGGAGAGATTTTTAACTTAAGCTCACCAAAGCAACTACAAGTACTCTTTTTTGAAAAATTAGGTTATCCCATTATTAAAAAAACCCCTAAAGGAGCCCCCTCCACTGCCGAAGAAGTACTCGTCGAACTCGCACTGGATTATCCTCTACCTAAGATAATCTTACAGCATCGAAGTTTAGCTAAACTCAAAAGCACATACACCGACAAGCTACCACTCATGGTCAATGCTAAAACGGGTCGGGTGCATACCAGTTATCATCAAGCTAATGCCGCAACCGGTCGTTTATCTTCTAGTGAGCCTAACCTACAAAACATCCCAATTCGTACCGAAGAAGGACGGCGTATTCGTCACGCTTTCATCGCCCAAGAGGGCAAAAAAATACTCGCCGCTGATTACTCTCAAATTGAATTAAGGATCATGGCACACCTATCACAAGATAGCGGGCTATTAACCGCTTTCGCTGAAGGTAAAGATATCCATAAAGCGACGGCTGCCGAAGTATTCGATGTCGATTTCAGCGAAGTCACAACAGAGCAAAGACGTCGAGCTAAGGCCGTCAATTTCGGTTTAATTTATGGTATGTCTGCGTTTGGCTTGGCACGTCAACTCGATATTCCACGCGTTGAAGCACAAAAATATATAGATACCTACTTTGCACGTTACCCTGGTGTACTCAAATATATGGAAGACACCCGAGCTGAAGCTGCAGAGCTTGGCTACGTCTCTACTCTCTACGGCCGCAGGCTCTATCTCCCCGCCATAAAAGATAGAAACGCGATGCGACGACAAGCCGCTGAACGCGCCGCCATCAACGCCCCCATGCAGGGAACTGCAGCAGATATCATCAAGAAAGCGATGATTAATATCGACAAATGGATTGAATCTGAGACCCAAGGTGAAATCATCATGATCATGCAAGTGCATGATGAATTAGTATTTGAGGTCGACAGTGATAAAGCTGAAGCATTGCAGCTGAAAGTGTGCCAAATGATGGCTGATGCAGTCAGCTTGGATGTTGAACTCTTGGCAGAAGCTGGCATAGGAGACAACTGGGAGCAAGCTCATTAATATCCTATAACGGGCTTATACACATGCTGCATGTCGAAAGTTAGCTTGAGTACAAATGTAATAATAAGATCAAAATATATTATTTATACAAAATAAATTGATAAAAACAGTAAAATAGCATTTTAATGAACAAAAAAACCTTAAAAGACTAGATCTATGTCACATTATTACAGCTTTATGGAAAAACAGTTTTCTATATTATGGTCAATAGGGTATTGTTCTCTGCGTAGGGTACAGAGGTTAAGATGTTCTATTTTTCAGACCTTTTTCATTCACTCATGATAGTGAATAGCCAAATAATGGCGCCTCAGTAACATTGTTTACTGGGGCTTTTTTTCATCTAGGCTTTATTTTAGAGTCTTTACTTTAAATTGAGCTCCTTTCACTGTATGTTATGAATATTGAGTGTCAAGTAACTTAGCTTGGTACAAATTAAGTCTTGTTAAATTTAGCTTTCCCCAATAAAGCTGATTGAGCCGATGGTCTTCCCATCGGCTATTTTTTTACCGAAAAGACTCAAATTACGCCCCATGAGTTAAGTCTGTTACCCTTTTTCACTACATTTTTTCTTACTTGGACTTTTAAGACTTGGATCTGTCAGGCAAAAAAAAGCCCCAATTTCATTTTTATGAAACGAGGGCTTTCTCTACTTAATTCTAACGTTTATTCACTCTCACCTTGCTCTTCTTCGGCTGCCACAATCGCATCCAATAACCACTGCGGTTGGCACCATTCATTCAAAATACTTAGAACCTTAGGTTTACCTAACCCTTTTAGCGATGAGAAAGCCTCAACTTTAACTCGAGCATCATAATCACCTAGGTGCTTTCTCACCTCGTTAATCATTTTCATTCGCTCACTTTGCTTCATCTTATCTGCTTTAGTTAGCAGAGCAAGGACAGGAATTTCACTTTCAACGGCCCATTCTATCATCTGCATGTCGAGATCTTTAAGCGGGTGCCTAATATCCATCAATACTACGACACCAGCCAAACATTGACGCTCCTGTAAATACTCACCTAATGCATGTTGCCATTTTTTCTTTAATGCCAAAGGTACTTGAGCAAAACCATAACCAGGTAGATCCACCAATCGACGATGCTCATCTAACTCAAACACATTAATTAATTGTGTTCTTCCCGGTGTTTTACTGGTTCGAGCCAATCCTTTTTGGTCTGTTAACATGTTTAAAGCACTCGATTTACCCGCATTTGAGCGACCTGCAAACGCGATTTCAACCCCTGCATCCCCGGGTAAATACTGGTTAAGGTGTGCAATATCAGGAGCACTAATTAAAAACTTTGCTTTACGAAAATCCATACGAGATTCAGTCACTACCGACTCCAAAAATATAATTTTTTGCACGTTAAATACCGAAGAGTTGCTTACATTTTTACAATTTCGTGTAAAATATTACTTCGATCACATTAAGTACATTTTATCACGCTTGCGAGCTATGCTAGTAAGCTCAGGACAAAAATTTTAACAATAAGTTGGAACGCCATGAAAAAGTTAGCTCTTACGCTATCTGTTTTAGCCTTTATTTCTTCACCTACTATGGCTGAAGGTAATGCTGAAACCGGAAAAACTAAAGCCATAGTTTGTTCAGCCTGTCACGGTGTTGATGGTAACAGCATGATAGATATGTACCCTAAACTTGCAGGACAACACGCCACTTATCTTGAAAAGCAGTTACACGATTTTAAAAGTGCAGCTCAAACAGGTGGTAAAGAAGGCCGTAACGATCCCATCATGGGTGGAATGGCTATGATGCTTAGCGAACAAGATGTTAAAGATGTCGCGGCATTTTACGCTTCACAGGCTCAAACTCAAGTCGAAGTAACCGATATTCCAAAATTAGGAGAACAACTATACAAGAGCGGTGATGTCGCTCGTGGCATCACTGCCTGTATTGCTTGTCATGGACCCGAAGGTGCAGGTTCTGAATTAGCAGGTTTTCCGACTATCGGCGGTCAACATGCAAACTATATAAAGATCCAGTTAAATAAATTTCATGATACAAGTCGTAACAATGATTTAAACGGTATGATGCAAGATGTAGCGAGTAAATTGGCTGCTGAAGATATAGAAGCATTATCTAAATATATATCAAGCCTTAAGTAAGTTTTAGTCATCTAAAAAAGGTGGTTTTGCCACCTTTTTTTTACCCTCCACCTTACCTTTACGTAAACTTCACCCAAAAAACATGCTTGACACCGTTAACAGATTTAGGTTTAATTGGGCCCGTACCGAGATGAACCCATCTGTTTATATAACAATATTAATAATAATTTACAGTTCTCGACTACGTTACATTTAAGATACAATAATAAAAATATTTAATAATAATAATATAATTAAGACCACTCAAATAAAAATAATAAGAGTCGTGATTTCAAATGAAACCCAGGTCAGCAAGATTTAGTAAGGAACCAAACCGCTCTAGTAGCACTACCTTACAGGTTCAGTGACAATGACTTTGCAGCTTGCTGTTTTTAAGTTGTAATCACTAAACCAACAAAAAAACTAACATGGATGGTTTAATGAATGTCATAGATGACAATTAGGATGAAGATGCGTCATGAAGACCCTCTACGAAAGCTATAGTCAGGATGATTTAGGATATTAATAAAGTGTCTAGATGACCAATAACTAAAAGACTATGCAAGGAAAGCAGCTGAAATAGATGGATATAGACCGGGAAAGTCACATAGAAGTATGGATACTTGAAACAAGAATTGGTGTATTTTACACCTTTTGAAGGCGACAGTAATACTGTCGCCTTTTTTTATGATATTTTGACCATACCCTTATTGATAGTTGGTCAATGTTGAAAATGCGCAGATGCCCCCTTTGCCACAATACTCAAACATGGCTATTTCATCGCAATAAAAAACGCGACGTGTACACCTGTAATCATTGTAATTTAGTCTTTTCCGACGCGAGCGCTCACCTTCCTCCCCAAGTAGAGAAGCTGAGATATCAACAAAGCTGCCAAAAAAAACAATCCGCACTCTCTCAATTTATGTTCAATTTAAGTGCGCAGTGCCAACAAGGAACAACCTCTCCTCTATCTGGGCTTAATTTTGGCAGAGTATTACAAACAAGTTCACTGTCGAAGATTAACTCACAGCAACATAGTATGGTCCAATATGACCCCTTTTTCGCTCCCGATCATGAGTTGTTAAAGCGACACTATGACTATATTGGTTGTTATCAAGTTTTTGAACATTTTAGATCGCCCTTCAAAGAATGGGCACTCTTGAGCAGTATGCTTAAACCTGGGGGCTGGCTTGCCATTAACACTAAATTACTCACCGATCTTAGCTCCTTCGATCGATGGCATCATAAAAATAATCCCACTCATGTCAGCTTTTATCAACACTCAACCTTCGAGTTCCTAGCCGAACAGACTGGTTTTAAGCTATCATTCGCACCAAACGATCTCATTTTGGTGCAAAAACCATCAGGATCTGATATAAAACGCAGCCAAAGCTAGCTTATTGATATGTTATCAACGCTTCTATACCTAATTTGTATTACCAGTTATTGAGAAAACCCATGGCACACTCTAAAAAATCCCGTAAAGCTAATGAAAATGCACCTAAGTTAGCCCCAAGAACCAAGAAGAAAGAACGTGTTTTAGCAGGTAAAAAGAAAGATTCTGGCAACCAGGCTGGAAGTCGCCACAATGAGAATATTGTCGCACAACCACAAGGCGCTGGCGCAAAGAAGAAAGATCCACGACACGGCAGTAAAACACCAGTCAAATTGGTGCTCCCGACTCAGGTTATCACACCTAAAAAAGAGAAAGGACCTAAACTCAACGATGAGCAGAAACTCCTAAAGTTAGAAGATGATCCCAGATTAAATCAGCTACTCGATATGCTTGAAGAAGGTAAAGAATTACCTCAAGATGATCAAAAGTGGCTTGAAAAGCAGATCACTCAAATCGAAACACTGATGGACAAATTGGGCATTACTGAAGCTGACGATCTTGAACATGTCATGAAATCTGTCACTGAGAATAGCGATGATGACCTGCTCAATAAATTTGAATCAGGTGCTGATCTCCTTAAAGATTTTCAAAACAAAGAGTAATGTTTGAACAACTCGACTAAATGGCATCGATATTGATGCCATTTTTATAAATAACGCCAAAAAATAACCCTTCTCCAATAACGGCTTGTGACTTGAATCCAGCTTCAGCTATCCTACTCAGGACGTTGAAACAAGTATTATGACATTAAGCTATATTTCAGGACATACAATGACAATAGTGCTACTTACATTAAGCGGTATCCTAGTAATCTTTCTCACCTGCTATGCAAGCATACTCATCTTAAAGCTACGCAAGCAAACCGCGGACAAGGTAACAAAACAAGCTGAACTTGACATTGCACAGCAAGCTAAACTAGATGAACATTTAGACAGTATCCGATATATTGCCGCCGCAATGCTAGATGATAGGTGTGAGTTATCTGAAGGTGTGATGAGAATCGCTAAACTATTCGGCATTATCTCAATGTCTGAGCAAGTCGCTCACGATTATCCCGCTATTTTTAAACACTTCGCTGTCATCGAATCTCACCCTATCATGGCAAAAAGAAAGCAACTTGAAAAAAAAGCTCGCATGAAACTGGACTATGCGCGTATGTGTTCAGAAGCTGAACTAAAAACAGATATTCTACACGAAGCTAAACTGCTCACCTCATTCACCCCTCCTCCCTTACATTGATCTCACTTAAAAAAATGCTAAAAGGCACATTTTTATAACCTAGATCATAATCATCTCATCAATGAAGATGCATACTTTATACCTTGCTAAATAACTCGCTCGGAGTGCAGGCCTTGAAGCACAACATCCACATTAATTGGGATCAGTCAATGATCGAAAAATACAATTACAGCGGCCCCCGTTATACTTCTTATCCTACAGCATTGGAATTCGATAACTCTTTTACCGAAAATCAACTGTTAACCTCAATTGCAAACAGTTGCAATGACAAGCTATCTCTTTATGTTCACATCCCTTTTTGCGCTAAGCTTTGCTACTATTGTGGCTGTAATAAGGTGATCACCCGCCACCCGCATAAAGCCGATCAATATATAGAATATCTTGCCGCAGAGATCATTAAACGTGCTCCTCTTTTTAAAAACTACCTTGTGACTCAGATCCATTGGGGCGGTGGTACACCTACGTTCTTAAGTCCAGATCAGATTATTACGCTTTCGGCGCTCATCAAAAAAAACTTCAATGTTGCCGACAAAGGTGAGTTCTCCATCGAGATAGACCCACGTGAAATTAAGCTATCTATGTTAGATTCACTAAAAGAAGCGGGCTTTAATCGAATTTCTATCGGTGTACAAGATTTCAATAAGAAAGTACAGATGGCAGTTAATCGTGAACAAGATGAACAATTTATCTTCGATTTGATGAGCAGAGCAAAAGAACTGGGCTTTGTATCGACAAACATTGACCTGATCTACGGCTTGCCACATCAAACACCACAAACGTTCGCAGAGACAATGCGGCGAGTATTAGATCTCGATCCCGACCGCCTATCTGTATTTAACTACGCTCATCTGCCTGCACGTTTCGCGGCTCAGCGTAAAATTAAAGACCAAGATTTAGCATCCCCTCAGCAAAAGCTGGAGATGCTACACCAGACAATTGAAATATTAACCACTGCGGGTTACCAATACATTGGCATGGATCATTTTGCTAAGCCCGATGACGAACTATCGATACTGCAAAACCAAGGACGCCTTCACAGAAACTTCCAAGGTTACACCACTCAAGAGGAATGCGATTTATTAGGCTTAGGAGTCTCGTCAATCAGCCAGATCGGTGATTGTTATGCACAAAATCAAAAAGACATAAGCCCATACTACGATTCACTTGACAAGTCTGGCCACGCTTTATGGAAAGGGTATAGCTTAAATCATGATGATAAAATACGTCGTGTGGTAATTAAGCAATTGATCTGTCACTTCGATTTAGATATGGCAAAAATAGATGAGATGCTAGCGATTAACTTTGAAGAATACTTCAGCGAAGATCTTAGCTTACTGCAAACCTTTGTTGACGATAAACTCGTCGATATTACAGAGCGAAAGATCACCATTAGTGCCACAGGCCGTTTGCTCATTCGTAATATCTGTATCTGTTTTGATGTTTATTATCGTCAAAAAGCAAGACAACAGCAGTTTTCTCGAGTGATCTAACTCAACTGACTCGTCAAATAAACCAAAGAGCTTGTGTAACGCAGGCCCTTTTACACTATCAACCTTATCTCGCTGATTTATTTAACCACACAAAAAACACACAGTAAGATTACAGTAAACCCTAAAGGTGTTAACCTAACTCAAACTAGGATGCATTTAACGCTATCCCCTTATAAAAAAGCAATAAAGGGTTTTTATGTACAAGATACTTGCTTATTGCATACTGACAATCAGCTTAAGCGCCTGCCAAATAAAAAATATCTCATTAACTGAGCAGCACGCTCTGCAAGCACAAAAAAATGCCCCACTGCAACACTTAATAGATGAAGCCTGGGAAATAACATTGGATGCCGATCCAAACTTTGCCTACGATCAAGGCCGCCTATCCCAAGCAGGAAAACTCACGGATATGTCGTCGGCTACTCTAGCAAAGCTCAATATAAGACGTGAACAGCTGCTTGGCTCTCTTAAATCACTCGACAAAAGTAACCTTTCTAAAGAAAATAAAATCAACGCACAGATCTTACAAAACCAGCTACAAAACAATGTCGACCTGTATAAATACAAGGACCATTACCAACCCATCTCATCAGAGAGTGGTTTTCATTCCGATATAGCCTCGATCACCCAAGCCCGCTTTGCTACAGCGCAAGACTATTTAAATTACTTGGCCAAACTTGAGGCCCTACCTGAGTATTTTGCCCAGCAGACTTATTGGTTACAGCAAGGATTAACGACAGGCATTACCCCCCCTAAAGTCACGTTAAATGGATTTGAAAACAGTATTCGCGCTTTTATACTCCCAGTTGAAAAAAGTGGATACTTTACGCCTTTTACCCAATATCCCACACATTTTAGTCATGCACAAAAAGTGACATTCACTGAGCAAGGTCGCACTTTAGTCGAAAATACAGTATTACCTTTGTATCAAGAATTTTATGACTTTATCACTCAAGAATATATACCCGCTGCACGTACCAGCATAGCGACAGCGAACCTCACTGATGGAAAAGCATTCTACGAGAATCGCGTCAGGTATTACACCACCTTAGACATGAACTCAGATCAGGTTCATCTACTGGGCCTACAAGAGGTTAAACGGATTAGAGGCGAAATGGACAAAGTGATCGCTGAGGTCGGCTTTAAAGGCACATTCGCCGAGTTTCTTAATTTTCTGCGAACCGATCCTCAGTTTTACCCCAAAACAAAACAGGAACTGTTAAAAGAGGCGGCCTATATTGCCAAGAAAGCCGATGCTATCTTGCCCAAATTTTTTGGCAAACTACCACGAACCCCTTATGGAATAAAAGAAGTTCCAGCAGAAATAGCCCCAAAATACACCACAGGGCGCTACTCTGGTTCAAACCGCAGTGACGAACCTGGTTATTATTGGGTCAACACTTACGCCTTAAATAAGCGTCCACTCTATGAAATGGAAGCCCTGACACTCCACGAAGCTGTTCCTGGCCACCACCTGCAGATATCCCTCAATACAGAGCTCACTTCACTGCCTAAATTTCGTCGCTATAGTTATATTTCAGCCTTTGGTGAAGGTTGGGGGCTCTATTGTGAGTATCTAGGATTAGAAGCGGGCTTCTACCAAGATCCCTACAGTAATTTCGGCCGCTTAACCTATGAGATGTGGCGTGCAGCACGCTTAGTGGTTGACACCGGAATGCACGCTAAAGGCTGGAGTCGTCAACAAGCACTGGATTTTATGGCCAGCAACACAGCCTTATCATTACATAATGTGACCACCGAAATAGACCGTTATATCACATGGCCAGGCCAAGCTCTGTCGTACAAAATAGGAGAACTCACCATTAAACGCCTACGGACCCAAGCAGAACAGCAGCTAGGTGACCAATTCGATATTCGCTCCTTCCATGATGCTATACTCGAACATGGCTCAGTCCCCATGCTAGTACTAGAGCAGCAAATTCAAGATTTTATTTCGGCCCAAAAATAACTCAACAGAACAACCAAAACCACGACACTGCGAGTGAGTCAGCGCATCCTGTATTCGCAGCTAAATTAACCTGAGTTCAGGTTGATTTACACTCTGTGCTACACTGTCAAACAAGCATAAATAACTCTGTGTTGTCATCATGTCACGAGCTCTTAACCCGCAAGCTTGTTTGCAGCCTCAAGTACCTCAACTCACATTTTCATCTGAACAGGCGTTAAACACCCTCAAACAGCAAGATTTTTGGGATAACGTCACGCAATCGGTTATCAAGACTCACGACAATATCACGTTAGCTTATGCCCTCATTGAGCACCCACAAAGCCACAAAGCCATTGTTATCAGTAATGGTCGAGTCGAGTCTTACCTTAAATACCAAGAGCTGATTTTCGACCTATACCACCAAGGCTATAGCATCTACGCCATTGATCATCGTGGTCAGGGGTTATCAAGCCGTATCACAGCTAATCCTCATCAGGGGCATATTGATAAGTTCAGTACCTATGTTGATGATTTCAGCTATTTCATGGACATGGTTGTCATACCTAAGCAACATCAAGCACTGTTTCTCGTGGGGCATTCTATGGGCAGTGCCATAGGAACGCTCTATATCGAAACGCATCCAACAATATTCAACGCGGCCGTATTTTCAGCCCCAATGTATGGTATTAAACTGCCTGTTAGCCAAAGCGCTATTCGTTGGTTAGCCCAAAAACTCGACACAACATCAGACAGTAAAGCGCCAAATTATGTTTTAGGCGGCAAAGATTATACTCCTGATAAATTTGCCAATAATGATCTAACCCGCAGTCAATTACGCTATCACCATTATCGTCGCCTTTATCAACGACAGCCAACACTTCAACTCGGCTCACCCACCAATCATTGGCTCATTGAATCCATTGATGTACTAGAACAAACGATACAAGCTGCCAAAAACAGCCCTATCCCCATCTTAATACTGCAGGCCGATGAAGACACCATCATTGATAATGCCGCTCAACATCGCGCCGTCGGTAATGTGTGCCAGCTTGTCAACATCCCCCATGCACGCCATGAAATTTTTATGGAGCAAGATGAGAGTCGAAATATGGCATTAACAGCATTGGTTGATTTCTTGCAAACACATAGTGTTTAATCACTTGTCGGAGAACAAGTGTTAAGTCTCTTTTGTGGTGGCCTCATTGGGCGAATTTGGTGTTTGGTTAGCTTGCTGATCACCAAAGCCTCGTTGGTGTTTATTGTTTGCAGCAGACTGATGTGCAGATACTTCTGCAGGACGGCACGAGTATATCCCTATAGCCTCTACGACAGCGTCCGTGCTGTCAAAGCCTGCAGCCGCATCTACACCCTTGTCTAAAGCAAAGCATTGGTTGCTTCGATTTGGGTTTGTCTGGCCCTAACGCGGTTTTGGACAAAAGTCAGCTTCGCAGTTCATAAGGTAAGTAGGCCGAATAAAGCAGTGGCTTTAGAAAAGCTAATGTAAAAGGGTTTTGCTTAGTCTAAAAGTTATACCTGTCCTACCTCTTACTTACTTTGGTGATTTAATGTTAGTTGCACTAGTTCACTCCTAAAAGGCTTAAGTCACAATTAACACTATAATACTTAGAATTTCGCTTATCATTATTGTGTAATGTTTCTACTGCTGAAAAATTGTGTACATTAACGCCATATACACTTAAATTTAATTTCACCCCTTCATTAATAATCAAATTGAACTGTTTCGGATCCCCGATAGCTTTACGATGGTCACTAATAGGCTCATAGTTTTTTATACAAGTCGAGAATCCGTTCAGCGTCCCCTTTCTAATCAAAGTATTATAATGATAACCACCAAACATCTCATATTCTGATTCAAATTCAATTTTACTCATCGCTGATTCAATGACATCATCAGGCATAAGCATAAAAACCCACATGGCCACAATAAAAGTAACACAAAAGCAACTCATGACACTACCAAACCTATTCATAAAACACCTCAATAAAAATTAATTATGAAGACATTTATAGCAAATGTTAATTGCTTAATGGAAATTGTTCACCACCACCTACATTATAATACGCCTTCGGAGTCGGCATTTTTTGTAATGCCCCACCACTAAAAGACGGGGTCAATTGGTAACCGGTAATCTCGCTATTAAATGGTTTTATTACCTCTACATCTAACGAAACCTTGCCAAACCCCAACTCAAGCCCAGACATGTGATATTTACCGCTTAAAGCTGCTTTAAAGTTTGGAGAATCAAAAAATACTAAACTCTACTCCAACTCCCCCACCAGCAGCACCGGGAACCCCAATAGCGGACCCAGCTTGCATACTGTCATACCCTCCAAAATTAAACATTCTTCTTGGGGATCATATGCTAAATAGCCGCCCACAGCAGCGCCACCATTGATATTTCCCAAAAATAATATGCCATATATGGACGCTCCCGGTTAGTCAAGCTAATACCTGCCTAACCAAGGTATTTTTAACCTCAGTTATCTACTTTCCTGCTACTAATCTCGTTGTCATTTGATGTGACTCTTTTCCGCTAAAAGCGGTTGTACTGCCATATATACGGGCTTAACAAGTCTTTTTTAAAAGGAAATGCGCCCCAAATGAAATCCGTACCCTTGCGCCTGTTAAAATTTAAACACCCATACGGATTATGTTTACTGCATATCCTTGGCCTGTTCTGGCTGACATTGGTTGGACTGAGCCATTACTTCATCGTTTACCACAACCTTGATTAGTTTTTAATGTGCTACCTTGCCGCTCTTATCACCCAGACGGGCTAAAAACCCTTGGCCTGACCGAGCTTGGCAAGATAGCTACAACACTTTTAACATGTGCCATGATAGCCACCATATTGAGGCTCATATGGGCTCTGTTTTTGAAGTAAAATCCATATCAGTCTTGCCAAACGATGTGCTGTTGCCACAACGGTACAGCATATGCTTTTTCGACCCCTCAGCTGATTTATCCACATGTTTAAATCATCTTGTTTTTTTACTCGCATGACTGACGACTGTCCTTGCTCCATGGATCAATTGTTTACGTAAATAGCAATTACCTCTCTTGCTGATCTTACCGTTGACACTCTTATTACCTGAAGCAAATTGTTTCAGGGGTTAACCCTAGCCACACTGCGAGCTCTTTTGGGCTGTTAAAGGCTTGGCCACCACCAATTGAGGCTGCAAATGCCGAAGCGATGATTGGCCCAACACCAGGGATTGTTAATAAAATTCTCCCATTAGGATCTCGCTTAACAATTTGCTTTATCAATGAGTTAATTCGATCAAGGCGCTGGTTGAGCGTTTGATATTCATCCCAAAAGTCATTGGCCATTAATTTTATCATTGGTCGCTGATGCTCATCACTCATAATTTCCCACATGGCTCTTTCAAATGCGCTGTAGCCTTGAGGAAAACTGAGGCCAAAATCAACAAATACACCTCGAACTTGGTTAGTACAGGCCGTTTTTTTGTTTAACAAGGCGCTCTCTGATCCGGTGAAGCATTAATACTTCTTGCTGTTCCTCCGTTTTCACAGGTACAAAACGGATGTGAGGTCTGAAACTCGCTTCAAAAATAGCTAATACATCGTTTTTATCGTTCTTATTACCTCGAACAAATGGGGTCACATGTTGTGCTGGTATTAATTTAACGTTGTGCCCCATGGCAAGGAATTTCCGCCCCCAATAATGAGCTGAATAGCACGCTTCAAATATGACATCGCAAGCGGGTTGCTGCAGCATGAACTCAGCCAGTTGGGCTCGATTAAGCCGTTTATTGAAGACTGACTTTGCATGCTCATCCATACCAAGTACTTGGAAGACATTCTTTGCAAGATCGATAGCAATAGTGGTAACTTTCATAGTGGACGCTCCTTAATGTAACTGAATGGTGAAACATCAGTTTGGCGCATTGACGCCGAATTAGGGAGCGTCCATCTAATCACCCATTATAATTTCTCACTCCAGCCCACTTCTTGAGTTTCTTCCAGAAATATCCGCTCGGATCCGTCGCATTAAGCGGGTTATTCAGCACATAGCTATAAGCATTGAAGTTTTGTAGATTATCTGGTGCTTTAATCGTCAGATCCAAGTTGCCGACATAGAAGATGGTTCCTTGACTGTCGGTGCGTTTAAAGCGCTGATTGTTGGCGTCATAACTAAAACGGGCGCCACAATTGTGGGTGGCCATGTTGTTTATGTTGTTACCTCCTTGCCACAGAAGATCACAGCTATGTTCACACCTTTATCTCAAACAAAGGAGTGTATTTCTTCGAATTGAGGTTTTATGGTTGATAGCATGGTTTTGCACAAAAAATAAAATCTATTGCTTCTGGAGCGTGACGTACAAGACTTTACAATCGGCTGATTTGGCTTCGGTGCGAATGTGTACCTTTTTATTGGCCGTCTGCGCTGCAAGTAAGGTTGAAAAAATCATATCTGCCGCAGGCTCACTGCGTTTTAAGGTGGCATAAACACCCGATGTAGCGGTACAAGACATCAAAGTTTCATCACCTGAAGTCCCAATATGAATGATGCCGGAAGCATTAACATAAAGTATGTCGACATACACATCTTCGCAACCGGTACTTCTACATGCCGCATAAGCAGAACTGGTAAGCGATAAAGCCAGTGTTCCTACAGCGAGTTTTAACATTCGTTTTGATATTATTTTTAACATTATATTTTTCTCTTTTATTTTTTAAAACAAGTACAGCTAAAAAACGCCACTAGACAATCAGTAATCAACATAAATTGACACCCACAATTATGGGTGATGAGATGGACGATCCCTAAGGGAGCTCTATTCGACGTAAATCTTCAATGCCGATGCTGCTATGGGCTGCACATGTATCATTACCGATTAGATTAATTGGCTTGCCAAACATATAAGCTGATAATAATAAAGAATACATACTCTTACCTAACTCTGAATCCATTTTAAGTACATAAGACCAAGGGGACCTATGACATTCTGGAGCGCCACTTTCATGAGGCACACTTGTTTTGATATACACTTGGTGAGCATATTTTTTATCCATCATTATCATAGTTATTTTTGTATTCATTATTTCTGTTGCATAACTCATCGAGGAAGCTGTTAGGAGCGCTACACTTATAATAATTATTTTAATTTTTTTCATCGTTTTATATCCATATTTCTATTATTACCGATGAGCGTCGCCCATCTTGTTTGTAGCCAGCAATAGTCTGGGCCGTCGTCATCAATAGTCGCGAACAACTATTGTGGGAGTCACTGTTTATCTACAGATAACTTCACTAAATCGAAGCAAACTCTATTCGGCGTAAATCTTCAATTGTAGAATGAGCAGTGCATGTATCATTACCGGTTAAACTAATTGGTTTACCAGACATGTAAGCGGATAATAATAAAGAATGCATACTCTTACTTAACTCTGAGTCCATTTCAAGTACATAAGACCAAGGAGAGCTATGACATTCTGGAGCACCAGCTTCATGAGGCACACTTGTTTTTATATACACATGATGAGAATATTTTTTATCCGTCTTTAGCATAGTAATTTTAGTATTCACTATAGTGGTGGCATTACTCATCGAAGAAGCCGTAAGCACAATTACGCTCAACATGTATTTTTTTATTTTTTTCATCTCTGTACATCCATAAATATTGCTATCGTGTTTAAAATCATCTAGTTCTATGCCATAGAAACTTATATTCTCCCAGCCAGCAAGATCAGCACTCTTAAGTTAGATTTTGCGCTCCCTAATTTTCAACATCAGCGGCCTATGATTATTTCACTTTCTTACACTAACCAAATGATTATCTTATTTTGCTAATACATTACACCTGCAAAACCCCAAGAGGCCTAGCTTGCTATCAAATTCGAGGTTAATAACTAAATATTGACTATTTACTCGATAAAAAACCAACAGACACACCGAACAAGGTTCGGGAGATTTTATCCATTATGGATAGTAATAAGCTGGATGATTAATCGGTTGTATTAAGCACTATCCAACCACCGTCGACAATTTGCTGCACCTTGCCTTCGCTTACGCTCTAAATGTTCGCAATACGCATCAAGCTCTGGCAACGTCCCCACTGGACCTTTGAATAATCGACTAAAATCTGTCGTCAGCTTTATCCAGTTCTCTGCTGGAATATTCAGTCTTTCAAGCAGTTGCATCGAAGAGTGACTTATTGCACCACGTTTATCATCTCGAATAATCCTGCCTGTATCATCAACCAATTGCAGATAATCTTTAGCGCTGAACATTAACCCCTTAACCATATCCTTCTGCTCGTTACCCACAAATGGCAGTAAAGCACTGGGTTGCTCTCCCTTAAGCGCTGACTTAATTCTAAGTTCAATACTGGTATACTCTGACTCCTCTGGAGTTTCTGCCATTTTCGCACGAATTGGATTCAAATCAACATAAGCCATACAAGCCAAAACAGCGGCTTCATCAAGTAATGCTTGAGACTTAAACCTTCCCTCCCACTAATTTGTCAGGAATCAATTAGAACAGCTTTAGCTGGCCCGAAGGGTGGGCGCCATGGAGGGCAGCGAATAAAACCGACCGGTACACTTGTCTTCCTTATTGGCCATCCGAGCAATAGGCTCATTCAATGCCCGCATAAACCAGCTAATATCACTTAAACGACTTCGATATTGAGCAACTGAATGCTTGAGTCCGTTAACTTCAAAGCTTTCTATCACTTCACCTTTAGCAAATTTTTGAGTGATGTCATTTCCTTTAAACAATTGATGCCAATGCGCTACAACTTCCCTATCCGACCAACTATTTGCTTCATAGATATCAACCCTCAATACCAAGTGCAGATGATTAGACATCACTACATAAGCACTCACATCTATCGCAAAAATACCAGCTAGCTCAAGTATTCTAGACTCGACCCAATCCCGCCTATGTTCATACGACTGACCCGTATACTTATCTATTCCCGTCAACCACGCTTTACGAACACACCGTGACACACAATGATAAAATGGCGTATCTTCAACACTCACTAATGTGCTTCTTGGTCTAGCCATAGTAACCCCCCCGTAACAACCCCAATGCAACTGCGTACATAAAAGCTTAGTCACCGGTTGAAACCCTCGCCACAATTATGGGTGGCCATGTTATTCGATGTTATTCCCGATCATGGGTGGCCATGTTATTTTTGATTTATTAGAATCTTAGAATCTTATTTTTAAGTAATAAAGAACAAACAGCCAAGGAAATTAAAAACCAAATAGTTCCCTGATAAAAACTTACACATGCAAAAAATGCTGAAATAGTTGTTAACAATAAAACTGAAGCAAAGTGGTATCCTTTCAAATAAAAACGTAGTGAATAAAATAGCAAAATTGAATATACAGACATTAAAAATGTCAACATATAAAAATAAAGTGTTGCAATTTCATCTGAATGTTTTTTATCACTCATAAAAACTTCACCCCGTCTTGTGAGTTCATTAAACTCTTCTATTGTTAGACTATCTTTACTTGTAGCCTCTATATAGTATTCTCTATAGTCGGACTTTTGCTCATAGAGTACATAAGTTGAAATTTTGTTTGACAAAAAAACAAATGTAAAAACAAAGCACAATAAGCAAACGTACTTTACTAACGTTTTACCTCCTAGATCACTCATTACCTAAAACCCCACCATAATTACTATTACACGAAGCAATGCAAGCTCTAAAGTCAATTATCTGCTTACCCGTTTTTATACCTAAAGATCTCCAAGTTGCCGAACCAGAAACGGGAGTCGGCTTACCTATATTAATGACCTTAGAGCTATAGTCATAATTTCCTTCGCGTGTTTCAATAGTTGTGTATTCAGTCTCAAAAAGCTCCCACCTTTCGAACAAAGCATAGTCTTGACTTAATACTTCAAAGCTGACATTTAAAGATTTTTTAAGAGCCATATCAACTAAAGATCCAGCTGGTAATCCTACCCAACTAGGTTTGCCCAACTTCATTTCTTTTGTTACTGATCTACCACCGACTATTACTCTTCTAGCTGCTAATTTTCTCGATTTAATGGAATGCCCACCCTGAGCCTGAATCGCACTGCTCGCTGCATTTACCACATACTGTATCGCGGCGGTAGTCGCACCATTAGCAAACTTTCCGCCAGTAAGTTTAGAGACAGTACCACCCACCATAGATTGAATCACTGTCTTTGCAGCAATTTCACCGAACTCTGCACCACTCGATACACTATTAGCAAAACTGACCCCCTTCATCACCCCAGCAGTGATGAAACCATGTCCAAAGTTCCCACCCTGAACTTCAGCCATAATCCCACCCGCAGCGGCGTGCAGAAATACCTGATTACCAGCTGCAACCGTATTTGCATTAAAATAGCCGCCTAAACCGCCAAATACCGCACCAGATAAACCACCATTCAAGGCACCTTGAAGAGTCCCTGTGGAAACAAAACCAGAGGCCGCACCAGCTATGCCGCCCGCAATGGCCCCTCCTATGACAACCTGTGCAGTGCCTGTCGCTCCCATAGCACCTGCCCAAGCAAAGGCTGGCTCAGTAAGATAACCATAGCTAACAATAGCCACTACGACAGCCGCAATCACCCGCCAATACTTCTTAAAAAAGCTACCAATATTCTTAAAAAAGTACCCACTCGGATCCGTCGCATTGAGCGGATTATTAAGCACATAGCTATAAGCATTGAAGTTTTGCAGATTATCCGGCGCTTGCACCACAGGATCGGCCTGTAACATGCGCCCAAGGGCGGCATCGTACATACGGCCATTCATGTGAATAATGCGCTTATCGCCCTCAAAGTCGACTGGCTCATGGCCAGTATAACCGCGAGTATTGGGCGAAATCTCAGCCAAAAACAGCGCCGACATGGCAGTGTTTTCATAATGGGCTATGCGCTCGGCTTCAGTGGGCACAATTTCTGTTTGCAGGCCAAAAACATCGTAGCTAAAACGTTTGACTAACTTACCGCTGTCATTGGTGATAGCAATCACTGAGCCTAGGTGATCTTTATACAGCCAACGCAGCATGGCATTACCGTCAGCGTAATAGGTCTGCATCGCCTCACCTAAATAACGCTTGATGTAGGTCTGCTCAGTGCCGTAGGCATCAGTTTGACGCTTAATCGTCAGCTCCAAGTTGCCGACATAGAAGATGGTTCCTTGGCTGTCGGTGCGTTTAAAGCGCTGGTTGTTAGCATCATAACTAAAGCGGGTGGTCTTATCACCCACCTTAATTTCGGTGGCTTTATTGCGGCCACTGTAACTAAAGCTGCGCCACGCGGCGCCGCCTTTTAGGCCACGCACTTGATTACCGTTGGCATCATAGGTGTACGTTTCAGTAGCTTGCCCCGACTTACTGCGACTGACCACACCGTGTAGCGGCTTGTTGGCGCCGTTATAACCTAAACTCCAGCCATCTTTGTTGGTTAAGTTGCCATTATCATCATACTGATAACGCTCCTCGCCATTGACGTGGGTGATGCGGTTGAGCCCATCATAATCAAAGCTTTGTTGCTCAGAGGCGGCAAGTAAGCGTGATGACAGATTATTGATGCTGTCAAAGGCATACACATCGGTTTGAATATGGTTACCACTGCTAATGCCTGTCAGGCGATTGGCCCTGTCGTAACTCAAGCCCATGGCCTGATTACCCTTGTTATACTCGGTCAATAAACCACTGTCATTGATGTTAACAATTTGATGGTAAATACGACCAGCACTGCCTTCGCGGGCTTCTTGCTGCTTAAAGACTTGGTTATATTGATAGTGCTGACGTATCCCCCGCGCGTCGACAAAACGGCCGTCTTTTTGGCGGCGATAATCATCGAACTGTTGGAATACTCTGCCGTACTGATCAAACTGGGTTTGCTGGATCACGCAGCGACTGGCAATGGGATCGGCTAACGACTCATCGAGCATACGCAGATCGTTATTAGCCGAATTAAACACCACCTTGGCCACACAGTTGGTGGTGTGGTCTAAGTTGGTGAGCGTGGCGACACCGCGGCCTAAGTTGTCATAGTAAAAATGACGACTCCAGCTGCCAGTGTATTCTTTTATCAGCCGATGCTTATTGTCCCCAGTGCCATACACCCAGAACATGTCTTCAGACACCACATCAGCGGTACCTGTGATCTTTTGGTGTTTCTTACGCCCAAGGTTATCGTAATAGACTTGGGTGATAACGCCGCGCGCATCGGTTTGCTTAGTGAGCTGACCTAAGGCGTCGTATTCATAAGACCAGTTACCGCGATTTTCATCTTGCATACGGGTTTTACGGCCCAGCTTGTCATAGCTGATATCACTTATCACGCGGTTATCGACACTGCTGTGAACAGTGTTAAGCGCGCCCAGAGCATCATAGGTGTAAGTCAGTACGTTACCGAGTTCATCAGTGACTTGATATTGCTCACCTAAGGCGTTAAATAACACCGACTTGGTTTGCTCACCGCCTGGGACATCGCCAGATAAGTCACTGGTTTGCACCCGGCCATTAAAACGCTGACTTGAGGTGATGCCGGTGTTGTCATCGATACTGGTAATGACCCTGTCTAAGGCATCATAGGCACTGGTGACCGCCGCAAGCCCCGGCGCGAGGGCAGATACCACCCGGCCATACTTGTCATAAGTTTGCACACTGGTGTGCCAGTTCCCTAATACATCTAGGCTGCTTTCTTGGTAACCACGGCCCGCACGGTCGATATACTGCTTTTTCGAGAGCACGCCGTTAACCGAGGTTTCGACCATGGTATAGCAATAACTCACCCCTTCATCACAGGCTTTGTTGAGCTTACTCCCCTGAGCACCCGAGGCGCCATAACGGGCCACTTCAGCGCCAAAGGCGTCAAATACTACCTGAGTTACCACGCCGTCAGTGTTTTTTGCTTTGGTAACCTGTCCTAACGCATTACGGCTTATTACCTCACTGGTGACGATGCCATTGGTGCTCGACTTCACCGCATAACGGCCGCTGGCATCATACACATTGCTCGTGCTGCGAGTGAGCGCCGATTTATTAATCAAATTACCAAAACCGTCATATTGATAATTTGTCACAAGCTTGGTCTTACTGTCAGCACTTGGCTCGATGATTTCTTGGCGGATCATGCCGTTACCATAATAGCTAAAGGCACTGGTGCGGGTTTCACTGTCACTGCCACGGGTATGGGTTACCACAGCCCGACTTAAGCGGCCAAAACGCTTATCGCTCTGCGAGCTGCCGTATTGGTTATTATTGGTTAAGCTTTTGACGCTGCCGCCTTTAAGTAATGGGCTAAATGCATCGTCCATGGCCACAAAGTTTAACGCAGAGCTGCTATCAAAATAGCCGGTTTGGCTGCTAGTGACATTAGCATCATCATCTTGGACGGTGATCAATTGCTGGCAATTGTAACTGCTGGCATTAACACTGCCATTGATATCGTCAACATTGGCCTGACAATCGCGGCTTTCTTGCTGATACATCCGCCGGCCGATGTAGTTATCTGCCAGTGGATAATCCGCCACAAAATAGCGATTCTCAGCCGCTGAAATCACCACACCATTGGCCCGTTTAACCGTGCGCATAGGCATGCCAGTTAACGGGAATTGCTGGGCGTACTCAGTGGTGGTGCTAAATCGCACCCCTTGTTTATCAAGCTCGGTGGTAATGGACTCAAAGCCTAAATTGCCACGGCTAAATTGAGCCCTTGAGCCTGCATAGTGATAATTAACCTTGACCTCATCATTGCTGAACTGCGCTGGCGCCTCGGTGGCCACCGAGGCCACTAAGCTGCGAGAGCCGCTGATATTCATAATGCGGGTCGCCGCGCCACTTTCCGGTACACCCGCGGGTAAGCCATGGCCTTTGGTGTAGAGTGAGGCATCAGCCATAGAACCATATTCAATGCGGGTTTCGATGCCCGTCCCTGTGGTCACCGTCTCTAATAAACCAGGATGTTTTACTCGCTCACCGGCACTGTAAAGCACCAGCGATGATCCTGCATACGACACATTATCATGCTTATAAACAAAGTCTACCCGGCCATTATTGTTAACATCGGTGAACATACCATATTCAACACGGGGATTTGACGAGCCTTCTGACGGCGGACTAAATGTCCAATCTGATATAGGGGGGGTCAGCTTTTTAAAACCACCGGACATCGGGGTAAAAACAGACTCTGAGTATGATTCGGCATTGGTCCACTCATAACGGTACCACTTCTTATCTCGTTTATTATGAAACACTAATTCAAGGCGGCCATCGCCGTCTAAATCAACCACAATGGGTGCAATTGAGCTACTGAGGTTAGCGTTATCAGTAAAATCTGTTCCTCTATCAAAACGATTTCCTGTATTGATATGGTATTCCCAACGCTTATCTAGCGTGTTGTACACCACAACATCGGTTAAGCCATCATTATTAATATCAAGCGGCAATGCATGCTTACCTTTGACATTAATTGACTGATAAAATTTTGCTTGATATTTATCATCAAGGTAAGGCGCGCAATAACTCATGCCTTCCCCCCAAGTGACACAAGGGTTATCACTGCCCAGATCAAAGCTCGCGGTATAAAACATTAACTGTTTACCCGCGGCGCCATCACAAGAACCCCCACAATCTTTCCAGCCCATAATGTCAGCAATGCCATCACGATTAATATCGACGCTCTGCCAACCCGCTGAAATGTTGATTTTATAATAAGCACTACCGGTTGCGAGTGTCAGCTGTACGGGCGAATTATAACGGCCACGGGTGTTGTCCCAACCACGAATATAAATTTTATCGTCGATGGTTTCGATAAGGTCGTTATAACCATCACCATTGAAATCCTGCGGTTTTAAATTCAAGCCAGCACTAGTATCGACATCGAGCGGTAAGGCATGGGGCGCTGACAAACGACCATCAGATAACACATCGATTTGCACCCACTTGGCATCGGATCTGTCGTTGGATTTATTGACCAAAAATTGCACTAAGCCATCGCCATCGGGATCGGTTGGCACTAAGCGAATATTGATATCATTCACACTGGCTCCGCCATGACGATTAAACACTTGGCACGCTTGGGTTGGGTTAGTGTGGCTACCAACACACAAACTCACTTTAGCTCCTGACACTTGGGTTAAACTGACCACTTCACTGGTACCATCATTATTGGTATCCATGATCATGGCCTGTCGTAAACGTTTACCCGAAGGCGTCTTCAATACCTGTCTGGTCGACATGTCGTCGGCATCGTGTGAAAACACGTCACGATAGCTAAATCTCACCGGCTTTTTACACACGCCTGCTAGGCCACATTCGGCAATGGCGGTTAACTGGCGTAAACCTATGCCATTAACGCTAAAGGATAATCTGTACTCACGCACCTTAACGCCGTTATGATTATAAATTTTCACGTCGGTTAAATCGGCACGTTGGGCATATTGCTCGCCGTCAATATAACCGGCACTTTTTATTCTGCCATTAAAGTTATAGTCAAGCTCAACGCGATTACCGCTATAAGTGATGCTAGACAGAAGCTTTTCTCTCTCCCCGGCACCATTAATATAGTGGTAAAGAATTTGATTACTGCTTTGACGTAAATTATCTTGAGATTGACTCAATAACCAGGTTTGAGTCACCTCAGTCGAATTATACCCACCAATAGCAAACGCAATTTTACTTTGCTCATTACCACCATAAGTGACTAAGCTTTTGTCTTTAGCTTCAACAATAAATGAATCATTGCCCTGATAGGTGATTAGCTGTTGATTGGCAATTTCGGTGACATAGGTTGAATTGGGCTGACCTTCAACACCTGATTTGAGTAACAAACGCTGGCCATTCAGACAATAATGATCATTAGCATCATAGGTGACCGGACGATTCACCCCATCGATCAACTTGGCACTGCCACAGCGGCTAATCGCCGAGATGCCTTGCAAGTTCCAACCCGTACCGGCAAGACCTTCGCCAGATTGGCTGTTATAGGCTAAGGCTAATTGCGGCGCCACGCCGGCAATGCCACTGGGGAGGGCAAATGGCAAGCTATAGCTGGCCGCCCCCGCCTCATTGACGCTAAATTGACCCGCAGTTAAACCAAATCTGGCTGAAGTGGCAATATCACTCCCTGAAGGGGCACTAAATGGTGCAATCTCATCAGGGGCGGCTTCGGGTTGCACGCCAGCTTCAACAATGCTGTCGCCAACGCTTACATTGGCACTGTTTGACCACTGACTGCATATTTGTGCAGCAATACACGCTTGCACCCGATACTCGTAATGACCACTGGCTTTTACCAAGCCGTAATGAGTATCGGTATAGTCGGTGAAGAGTATCGCCTCACCTTGGTTATTGATCCGCTCGCTAATGCGATAAAAGACGGTTTTACTGCTGTCCGGTGAGTTAACAGCTTGCCAATTTACGCTAAAGTCACCCATTTGCGGCGCTGTGGCACTCAACACGGGCTCATCGATAATGAGATCGCGGGGATCTAAGGGGTTGTAGCCCTGCTCAATTTCGACAATATCCAACACGCCATCACTATCAGAATCCAGCGCTTCATTACAATTACAATGATCATAAAAAGCCTTAGTGGCTAAATCAATGGCATTAGCACTGTAACTATAATACTCCTCTGTTTGGATCAAGCTATAAGCCACTTCACTGCGTGGGTGACCTGCCACTAACAAAGCAGCCCACCCCGCACGGCTCAGGCCGCCTGCTTGAGTTTTGCCTTCTTCTGCAGGAAATAGATAATAAAACAAAGCGTCAATAAACGCCTGAGGGGCAAGAGTGGGTGTGAACCTAACTAAGCCCACTTCTGATCCCAGAAAAGCGGCGGTGATCTCATTGGTGCCCATGCCACTCCAATAGGCATAAGCAAAGAAGGTCAGCTCGGCTTGGCTCGGGGCCCGCCCCAACAGGCCATAAAATAGCCCAGCGAAACTGCGCAAAGGCACGTTGGCATCTGCGGGGATTTGCCAATCGATTAAGTCATCGAGGTTGGCTTTTATTAAAGAACTGTCGATATCTTGCCAACGCAGGGCAAACGGCCCTAGTTGAGTACGATTAATAATGTGCAATTGCTTGTCTTCGGTGGTGACATGCATATCGCCATTGGTGAAGATTTGCGGTTGCTGCTTGACGCCTGCCAGCAGCGGATACATGAAATGCTCAGCCCCGGTGTCGGCATTGAGCGCATAAAGGCCGCTGATATCATTGCCGCCATTGGCCGCCACCCCAACATAAAGAAGTTTTCGTAATTGGTTATTGTGATAAGGGTCTGGCTCGTTTAATAGTTGAGCCTTAGCATGCACTTCACCACGCACCCGGGTTTGCCATAAAATACGCGGGCCGGGGGTTTGATTCATTTGACCGAGTTTATACACATAGCGATTGGTGGCGCCCACATAAATCACATCATTGGCATTGATGTCTTGATCTATTGTAGGTGCGGCGGTAAACCTGACCGCTGCAGGCGTGTCTGCTGGCAAGGTAAACGGCCAATTGGTGAGGTTATTGCCCTCTTTTAAAGCATGTACTGACTGACCCGCACTGACATAAACAATGCCTTGGTCGCTGACTGTGGGGCTGGCCTCAATTAAATCGATATATGTGCGATCGCTGCTGCCCGTTTTATCAAATTCAATGCTGGCATGACCGACAGCGTTATTGACCCTTAAGCGCAAACCACCATTGTCGAGTCCCTTAAGCACATAAGCATTAGGAGCCAATCGATATTGGGTAGCATTATCGCCAGCGGCTTGATATACGTTAAAGCTAAAGGTTTCGGTGCTGTTACGCAGCTGCACATTGGCCTTAGTTAGCCCTGCCATGCCTAAGCCTTCAAATACAATTTCTGCCGGTTTAGTCACAGATGCGGCGACATATTGCGCCTTATGTATATAAGGCACTTGATGATTAATGGTCAGTATTTGGCCGTTTTCACAAATATCATCACCATTACAGGCTTGAATGCGGTAACTGACATCCCCAGGTGGCAAGCTAGTCACTTGGTATTGACTCACGCCACTTGCAAGGGGGATGGGTCGCCAATCATCATCACTGCCGGGTTGGCCAATTTTGGTCTCGAGTAAATAGGTCTTTTTTGCCGCAGCGCTGTGGTTAATCCATTTAAGCGCATAAGATGCAGTGGCCGTTAACGATAAATTAGGGTCAAAACGAGTAAAACCGGCGTCAGCATCGGCAATATCTAGCTTCACTTGGGCGCACTGACTGCCAATGCTCATTGGTCCGTGCCCATTGGGGTTGGTAGCGCGGGCGCAGTAACAATAATCACCATTATCGTTATAGGTTTTTTGCACTAACAGCTCGGGGGTTGTAGTCGAGGCGAACACACTATTTGAAGCTACACCTGCCGATTGCGGACAGGTTTTATATTCAAACCATTGATATTTTGCGACATTAGCCACCCTGGTTGCACTTAAGGATATGCGTCCATCGGTGCTAACACTTGGTCCCGTCACCTTGGGTGTTTGCTGGGGCGCGCTCGCTACTACAGTAAAGTGACCGGGCGATGACCAGACTTGATTATTATTTTTATCGATTAATTTGAATTTAAATTGATAGCTGGGCACATTGGCAACGGTAAAATCAAAGGCAAATTGAGCGGCGGGCGATGCCAAAGTCGACACCTTGGTGTTATTGGCATAAAGCTCAATACGGGCCACAGGGTTAGTGTCATTACCTAACTTATTATAGTCACCTTTAATCGAGATCCGAGTCTGCGGATAAAGCACATTCTCGACAGCGTCATCAACAATAGGCGCTGACAGTGAATAACCGCCTAAAACCGTACGGGTGACGCTATGGCTCACAGGCGCATTGACACCGTCGTTTGCAAAAGTATAAAAATCGTATTTTTGCGCCTTAAATCTCGCCGAATCAAGGGTCAACGACAACTGACAGGGCGAGCTGGTACACAGCTTTAATGAATGAGCACACGAAGCTTTACTGGCCCCATTGGCCCCGTAACAGATCTGGAATTGCTGTGCATTGGAGGTCGCGCTCAAAGTCACGCTATTGCCTAAGGCAAACGTGCCAGTGGAACTGATGGCGGCGGTCGGTGGCGCCACCACGGTGAGCGTTTGGCTGGCCGATTTAGTGTATGAGCTACTGGCGGGATTGGAGACTTCAGCCCAAAGGGTGTATGTTCCTGGAGTGGTAAAGGTTCTTGAATATTGGCACTTGGCATTGGCGCCAGCATTAGTAATTAAACATTTATCCTTACTATTCATATTGTCACGGATAATAAGACTACAAGGGCCACGACGACTCCCCCTAGTGTAACACCAGCGGATAAGGTTAATCCGATTCTTGCTGGACTTATCGACATCGCTGGCATTGGCCGTTAACACGACGGCCTGATTAAGCCCGATTTTAGTTTTATTTATCGATGCGCTGATGGTCGGCGCAGTATTGGTTTCAGTGACCTTGATGCTACCGTTAGCTGTGGCTGCTAAGCCAAATTTATCAACCGCCTTAGCCGTGAAACCATGGGTGGCTACATTGGCGCCACTGCCATTATCTTTAAGCTGAAACTTGCACACTTGCGCTGTGGCGGTATTTTTTGAACAGGAGATGAGTTTTGTTGTCCAGCGGGATCGACTGCTGCCAGTGACACTCAGCCTAGGATAATTCTTGAGTTTACCCCCACTATCGCTGACCTTAACTGTAACCACAGCTGGTTTGCCTAATTTTGTGTTGATAGATGTAGAGCTTAGCGTGACTCTGGGGGGAGTATTTTTATACACAGTGACAATTTTGGAGGATAGCATTCTTTTTTCTGTACTATAAAAATCCCCAAAGTCACCAGAATCATCAATTGTATATTCATCAATTAGAACTTCATAGGTTAATCTATACTTTCCAGGAACCCCCTTAAACAGTGTAACTGAATCAACAGTTGTAAATTCAAAATCGGTGTATTTTGGTAGTTGAATCTCCCTAATAAAACTCCCATTTAGAATACCAACCCGTAACGAAACCTTTTTAATATAAGGAGTCATAGGAGCATAGTCATATATACCTCGTGGAATAGATGACCAAAACTTGACTCTCACTGAATGATTAGTATTCAACAGACTGATATGCTCATCAGGCTTAAACGAAGATGAAAAATTTCCAACACTAGTAGATTGTGTGGCCTGAACATTCGAACTCAAAATAAAACAAGTAAACACGACTAAATATTTAATCAAACGCGTAAATTTAACGCTCAATCCGCTTTGCATTTGCATCTTCATATTATTTGGCCTCTTCCTGAGTTAACGACTTGGTCCATTGGATCTCTAATTGGGGTGAGCTGTCAGCCTCTGCTGCTGAGCTCAGGAAAGAGAGCGATCTTTTCATGCGCACTAAAGTGTCGATAAAACCGGACGGGCGAGGAATAGCTAAAGCAATGACCTTGTCTTGCTTGGTTCTGACAATAAAACGGGTTTGCTCTTTATCTGTGACTGTGGTGGTTAAGATGGCATCGCTTGCTGATAATGGCAGCACACCTAGTCTGCGGTAAGTATCAGCATTAAAGTTGCTGCTCACTTCATATAGGGCGCCGTTAACATCGAAGGCAAATACCCTGTCATCAATGATTAAAGGCGCGGCGATCATACTGGCCAATGTCTCTTCACTGTCCGGTTTGCTGGTAAAACAGCGGTGTTCATTAGCATTAATATCGGCTTTGCATAAACTGCCAGAGCCCTGGGCCGAGCTAAGGGTAAAAAACAGTTCATTGGTTGCCAGATTGAATACCGGTTGATTGGCAATAACACCATCGAGGGCTAAGGTCCATATTAGCTGGCCCGTGTTAGAGACACGAGATAACTTATTATCGTGCTGAGCAATGATATTTAACTCTGAATTATCCCTCAGTTTGGTTGATAACAAAGCCCGCTCTATGGGTTGCATATGCAGATTTTGACTTTTTACCAGTTCGAGCAAGGGCTGGCTGTAACTGTCTTGCTTAGGGGCGATAGTGAAATCAGGCATGATTGCCGCAGGCGCCACCATAAGGCGCTGGCTGTAACTGGCATCAAAACTGCTGGCTTTGAGAGTAAATTCTGTGAGTCCATTAATGCTAAATGCGTGTTGGCCTTGGCCGATATGCGTGCTGAATTGATGGCCTTGGTTACTACTGATGTCAATGCTTACCGCATCTGAAACCTGCCAAGATAACTGTACTTGGCTACCGGAGGAGACGGCATCGGCAGATTTGCTAAACTGGCTTATCATTAATTCGCCGCTAACGTTATTGTTCACCTCCCTCCACGCTGAGCAGCCATAACGGTCACAGGCACTGATGCGAAACTCGGGGCCATTATTGATTGAGGTCTGATAAGACGATGTTGATATATTATCGGTGAGTAATACCCAAACACCGTTAACCTTATGTTCAAGCTGATAACGACTCACGCTACTATCGCCTGCCCACTCTAATAGATATTCATCGCCGCTGGATTTGATGGATAACGATGGCGGCAAGCTCGGCAGGCGCTCGATAGGAATAAAAATGGTGATATCCCCAACTGAAATTGGCGCATAAGCTTGCTCAAAGGGGGCTGGGGCAGAAACAGCAATTGCTGCAAAATAAACACTTGTTACACACAAAAACAGCAGGGTGAACCCCTGTCTAGTTATAGCTTTCAAATCAATACATCCATATATCAAAACAACAGAAACAACAAAGCAGCGCGAAATATATACCAGCGCACACATAAACACAACCGAAAAAAAACAAGTTAACACTTAAAACAATCTTTTTATTTACATTTTATACACGTAAGAGATAATGCCTATAGTTGTAGCAACCTAAAAACCACCCTCCAACAAATTATTCAACCAAGAGGTGAAATTAATACAGAACCAATTAGGTTACCCATACGTTAATAACAATACGAAATGGGTGTTACTATTTATTTTTAGTTATCAATAAGTAAATTTATTGAATTAGGGTTTAATTGAAGACTTTTTGAGATATTCTGCGATAAATAACATCACGTTATCAGAGTTCTATTTAGCATTCCCTTATCAATTTAAGTTGCAAACTTGTAGCTTATAGTTTTGAATCGTTATAAATCGTCAGTTATTTTGCCTAAAAGGATAATAATCGTTAGCATAGGGTAAGCGTATAATGATAGTTGTTAGTTTATTATAGGTAATTTACTTTTGTCTACACTATTTAGGCCCTCTTTAGCCTACGGTATTCCCGTTTTTACATCTCTTCTCTATCTCTGTCTAATAACGGCAGATTATCTCTATGAGCGCAATGAAAAACGACAGGAAGCGATCACTCATGAGGTCGCCCACTTAGATCTGCATTTGGTTAGAATGCAGCATATTGTAAATTCTGCCCTGGCGATGCAAGATCCCGCAAGAATTGAGCAAGAAATTGCTTTAGCCGCTGCCGATCTCGGAGTGATGGTTTATACGGTATTAAACAATCAAAGTATTATTCGGTTTTCAAATCATCTCGTTTGGCGCGATAGTCAGGCAAATCATATTATCGATGGCTATGATTTTCATTTACATCGACGGGTAGCAGCCGAACGGACCCCACAGACAGTGGTGAATACTCAACGCCTTTCCATACAAGCATACTACCCATTAAAGACACAATATCAGCACAATCAAAAAGATATTCATGATCTCATTTATGTAGAGTATGACATCTCCCCCTTATTAAAGAACAGTGATCACCATGTACAAGTCAGCTTTATCAGGTTCATTGGAGTGAGCTTAATCGGTCTGCTATTTTTTCTGGTTCTGTTACATGTGTATCTAATACGTCCACTGAGAGCCCTCAGCGTACAGGCCACCAATGGCACCAAATATTCTAATGATTTCTTTGGTTTTCATGAACAACCAGTTTTAGCCGTATTTAGTGAAGTCGTAGCAATTCAGGAGCACCTGAGAGATTTCTCAAATATGTTAACTCATAGCAAAAAACAGCTCAATGATAGCCAGATAAGATGGCTGTTTGCCGTGGAGATCTCCGAAAATCGTATTTGGGACTGGAATTTAGTCACCAATGAAGTGTTTTTGTCCGAATCTTGGAAGGAAATGCTAGGTTATGACGCCGATGAGTTAACCCATGAATTTAATACTTGGCAGGAACTGCTACACCCAGAAGATAAGCCAGAGGCGTTAAAAAACCTTAAACGGTATTTAAATAATGAAATGAAAGAATTTGAGAGTATCCATAGGCTCAAGCATAAACAAGGTCATTATATTTGGGTACTCGATAGAGGTTTAGTGGTTGAGTGGGATGACAACGGAGCCCCTATTCGCATGATAGGTACTCATGCCAATGTTTCTAATGATGTGAGTAACCAGCAGGCCATCATACACCAGACTAAACATGATATCTTAACTGGGCTAGCCAATCGCAGAGCCCTATTGGATGAGATTTACGCCCTTAAGCGACACAATCAACACCATTGTTCAGCGCTGTTTGTGATCGATCTAGATAATTTTAAAATCATTAATGACACCTTAGGTCACCATCGAGGTGATCGGGTGTTAATCAAAGTGGCGGCACGTTTATCGAGTCACTTTTCAAATAATGTGGTGATAGCACGCCTGGCTGCTGATGAATTTGTGTTATTAGTGAAGTCATTAGGTGAGGATGCTGCTGCCGCCAATAGACGCACTGTCGTATTAGCCAGCCAGATCCGTCAAATGATAGGACGCAGTTTTGATATTGACAATCAAACATTAAATATTTCAGTCAGTGTCGGTATTTGCATGCTCGATGACCTTGACCAAATGGAGCCTGAGCAAGTATTGCAACATGCTAACCTTGCTATGCACAGAGCAAAAGACAAGGGTCGTGATGCTTATGCTATTTACAGCCATGAAATGGAAGTCATGGCTCAAAATAGCTTATGGATTAACAATGAATTAAAAAAGGCAATCGCCAAAGAAGAACTCTCTTTGTTATTCCAGCCCATCGTCGACAAGCACGGCGTTATCGTATGCGCAGAAGTTTTGCTTCGTTGGCATCATGCAGAAAAAGGCCTCATTTCTCCTGATGACTTTCTTCCCATTGCTGAGGGTAGCGGGCTAATTGAAGAGATAGGCTATTGGGTTTTAAAGGAAACATGTCATTTTATTGGTCGATTAAAAGACCAAGGGGTCGAACTGGCCTCAGTGGCGATTAACGTCAGTGCACGTCAATTTAATCAAGATTTGTATGTTGAAA
This sequence comes from Shewanella sp. VB17, assembly GCF_013248905.1. Lineage (NCBI taxonomy): Bacteria > Pseudomonadati > Pseudomonadota > Gammaproteobacteria > Alteromonadales > Shewanellaceae > Shewanella > Shewanella sp. VB17. The sequence goes on along the minus strand of NZ_JABRVS010000001.1, from coordinate 431,226 downwards.
ATATGCTGGCAGAGATCGCAGAAAATGAAGTGGCAGCTGACATAATAGAGTTAGAATTAACTGAATATGCATTGATCACAAATCTGGACATCATCAAGAAAAAAATGAACATGTTACAAGAGGCGGGAGTCTCTATCGCCATTGATGATTTTGGTACCGGTTACAGCTCATTGAATTACTTGCAGAGTTTACCCCTTTCTAGGCTAAAATTAGACACCACTTTTATCAGTAAAATTGGTGAAAATGAGGCGTCGGATATCATTGTTAAAGCAATTATCAATATGGCGCATAGTCTCAATTTAAAGGTGGTGGCAGAAGGGGTTGAAACCCAAGCACAATATGCCTTTTTACAAGACAATAATTGCGATACATTTCAAGGGTATTTTTTCAGTGATCCTTTAAGTGAACAGGCGTTTATTCAAGCATTTTTGAATTCAAGTCATATTAACATGAGTAAAGTGGTGAGATTGTAAAAACATATTAAAATAATTATATTCAATCACTTGAATTATTTAATGTTATTGGTATATACCCAAACTACCTCAACATATACGCTAACGAGAAGTGAAGTGGCTTGGGTATGGATCACAAAAAGAAGAAAAAGTAACTCATGAGTGCAAATGAATACAAGGCTCCCGTAATAACGGGATACAACATATAACTATCTCCCGCGCGACGCGCGCGACGAAAGCATAAATTCATCAAAATAATGTTAAACGAAGTGAGCATAATAGATGAAAGTACCCCATGTCTAAAGGTCGTATTGTTGACCTCGGTAGTAACAAAAATCAAGATGACCCAATCGAGCACAATTAAATACAGAAACATTTTTTGTAACCCATCTGGACCTTTTCTTTTTTGATAATATGTGGCCACATTAACCTCCCTTCACCACGTAAATTGTGTTGATTAATAATTGAATTGCCGAGTTTGATTGGCAAGATTAAAATCTGACATGCCGAGTTTTGTTAAGCATGGCTATCACCTCGTGTTCATCAACATTTAGCCAACAAGCGCCGTAAAAATTGAGCTTGTTATTGATAGGCCAAGCACGAGATATTTTGACCGAAATAAGCTGTTCTTGCAGTTGAACTCTGATCTTTTGATCTAACTTTAGATGCACGGAAGTGAGTAGTCCTATCCCGCCAATACCAATGTCTTTAATATTGGCAATACCAAGTTTCTTACTACGCCACCACCCGTTACTGTAAATCGTCACCGTGATACCGTCACAGGCTAACACTAAACTGTCATCGGTTTTTTTTCGTAAACTGACCCGAATGTGTTGACGATTATTTTGCGGCTCTACTTTGACTTTTTTGCGGCGCTCGGCGCGGGCAAATATTTTCAACTTACTCATGGATCAATCCTGTAGAGCATTCAAATGTGAACTCTTTGACTCAGGTTTACTTAGTGCATTATTGGCCACAACACCCATAATCTAAAAAGATTCATAGAGGCTCCATTGTTCAGGATAGCGCGCTCTAGGTTGATTTTTATCAGCCAGCATACGGGCCTTTTCCAACCGACTATCAGCGGGTGTATTTTCTGGGGGCAAGCCTGTCATTGCACGTATTTGCTGCTCAGCAAAAGTGGTCAACACCAGCATTTCAATACGCCTGTTAGCTGCAGCGGTGGGATCTTTTTTCACATAAGGAGATTGATCTGCCATCCCTGTTACCTGAATAACCTGATTGCGTTTAATTCCAGCGTATTCGAGTACGCGCCTTGCTGATAGGGCTCGTTTACTCGAGAGTTCCCAATTGGTAAACGTTTTCCCCATATAAGCACTCGAATCTGTGTGCCCTGAGATACTTATTTTATTTTCTACTTTGCTCAATAACGGGCCTAACGCCATCAGTAAATCTTCAAAATAGGGCGTCATGGTTGAACTGCCTTTCGTAAACATCAAGCTATCGACATCATCGTGAACTAAAATTCTTACCCCTTGAGGAACCACGCTAATCTCCACATTGGCGCCTAGATTGACCTCATCACTGATCTCATTTATTTCTCGGGCTAAAAACTCCAATTGAGCCTGAGTTTCAAACTGGCCGGGCACTAAAGAATTCAGCTCTGGGCCCCTGCCTGCCTTAGCGTTATCCTCACCAGTGGGAATATGATTATGCATCGCAGGACCAGAGCGTTCGACGCCAGTTCCAGATGCAGGTACCACTGCCTGTTGTAACGCTACCGACCCCTGTAAATCGAGCATCGAGGGATTCTGACTCAGATTAAATGGATTGATAGAGCCAGTAGCAAACATATCTCCCTTGAGATATTGCACAATCATATTGCGCTCTTTTTGATCGGCTATTTGCAAAATCCATAACACCATAAACAACGCCATCATCGCCAAGGTAAAATCGGCAAAGGCAACCTTCCAAGCTCCACCGACGATCCCAGGTTTTTTCTGGCGTCTACGCTTTTTGATAATAACGGGTTCATTGGTAGCAGACATTAGCTTTTTTGCTCCACCATCCAGCGTTCGAGTTCGATAAAGGTGGGCCTATTTTCACTTTGGATCTGTTTTCTGCCGGCGTCGATAGCCAACATCGGTGGTTTACCTTTGGAAAAGGCGATTAACACCGCGGCGACGCAACGCAGCTGAGCGGACTTTCGTTCGACTAGGTGTTCCAATGCTTTAGATATCGGCTCAAATAAGCAGTAACAGGCAAAAATACCGATAAAGGTACCCACCAGCGCAGCTGCGACCTTAATACCAATCATGGCGATGTGACCGTCAATATTAGACATGGTAATAATAATCCCCATCACAGCAGCTAAAATACCAAAACCCGGCATGGCTTCAGCTATTTTTGCCAGTGCATGAGACGGCCTTAATCTGTCCTCTTCAATGCGGTAGATTTCTTCTTCTAAAATCTGTTCTAAATGATCAGAAGATATTTTACCCATAGACTGTATACGCAGATTATCGATTAAAAAATGTAATACATTGGGGTGTTCTAGCACGGCGGGATACATCAAAAAAAGTGAACTTTCTCTCGGTTTTTCAACATGGTCGTCAAGCACTTTAAGGCCTTGAGATTTGATTTGCTGCATCAGCATACCCATTAGGCCAAAAAGTTGTGGGTAAAGTTCAGGATCCTCTTTTTCTGCTTTAAACAATTCACGAAGTTGGCTATACAGTTCTACAAGTACAGCAGTAGGATTAGCGATGATTAATGAACCGATACCAGCACCGAATATAATCAAAATTTCAGCGGGTTGCCATAAAGAGATAAGGTTGCCACCTGCCCACATATAGCCGCCAAATACTGACACTAGAATAATAAATAATCCTATTAGCTTACTCATAACACCTTACCTGTCTTACCGCTCCCATTGTTGATAGATAGTCTGAAGTTGTTTAACAGCCTGTTTCTGTAGCTGACAAATGCGTGTTTCAGTTAATCCCAATGTTGCAGCAATCTCTTTTAAATTAAGTTCATGTTGATAATAAAGCGACAGAATTAACTGTTCTCTTTTATTTAATTTGGATATTGCGGTGATTAATGTTTTTTTGGCTGAAAATCGTTCAATTAAATTGACCGTATCGGTGAAATGACTGCCCGCTATGAGTAGGTCATCTAAGCTCTTCATCGACTCAGATTGAGAGGCATACAAGCGTTCTCGATACTGCTCTCTGCTCAATCCCATTGCATTAGCCACTTCAATATCGGTGGGATCACGGCTCAGTGAGCGGGTCAATTTACGCACCATGTCGTTTAATTCATGAGCTTGCTGCCTTACCGGACGTGGCCGCCAGTCTAAACGCCTTAATTCATCCAAAATAGCCCCACGGATCCTTTGTCCTGCATACGAAAGGAAGCCATGATCATAGCTACCAGGGTAGCGCCGAGATGACTCCAGCAGTGCCATCATGCCGATTTGTTCCATATCCTCTATGGCCAATACGGCACCACAATGGCTACGCAGTTGGCCAATAGAGCGCTTAACCAAAGGCAGATATTGTTGCATCACCTGATGTTCGCTCAACCTGTTATCGGTCACATCATCAAACACTTCTTCATAGGCTATTTGTTCTGAATTCATCATCTTACCCCTACTGAATAACCATGCGGGTGAAAAGTATTTCGTCGATTTCAATGGGGTACTTATTGTCAGCTAAGACCCCAGACAGCAACACCAACGCCTCTTTTTGCAATGACTCCAATTGCTCTGAATTATTCAAGTCATTAAAATGTTTACGTGAAAACATCTTCATTAATGAGTTTCTTAATAAGGGATCGGCCTCATCCAAGGTCACTTTCACATTAGATGAACTGCTTTTCAGGGCCATTTCAAGTAACAGATAATGAGAATACTCATCACCGGGCACTGAAATCACAAACTTATCTAATGGGTAGTACTTAGCCGTATTTGGGGGCTGTTCAGTTGCGGTAAATGGCCCACCTATCAGCTGTGGCGCTTGCCAGCCAGCCATAAATATGACTCCGCTCCAGAGCAATATGAACGCGACTGATAAAAATTGCTTGCCTGAATTACCTGTATCTAATGCCATTACGAACTCCTCATTTACGCCAATAGATCGACGCCATTACTTGTTTGTTGTTTGGGTGGGTGAGCGACAGCCCCCGCATTATGTTGCTGAGCGCCAGCGATGCTGCTACCTTGATGATCCTGCGCTGATTGCTTGTTCTCCCCTTGACCGACATCCACATCAATTTGACCACCGTGATCCATGGCCAGCTCAGAACGTAATCGCTCTAGCCCAATCTGCAATGAATCCCTGACAGAGGCGTTAGCCGCGTGCATCTGAATGTGAAGACGGTCACCATCGAGCCGAATACTCAGTTCAACCTTGCCCAATTCAGGGGGATCTAGCCTTATTTCGGCCTTTTTTATTTGTTGGTCTATCTGAAACCTAAGTTGCTCTCTTAAAGGCGACAGCAGCTCTTGCGCTTGCTGAGCCTGAGGGGCTGTCGGCGTGATAGGCACAGGTCCCCATTGACTCACCTGATTTGATGGCCGAGTGATGGCTGCTAATAGCGGATTGGTCACCTCCACGGCTTCCATTGTTCTGGGATCACTTAAAGCCAGCGGCGGCATCACAGAGGCGTGTTCACCTACGCCACTCACCGTTAAAGATGTGGTGGCCAAATGTGTCGCTAGCGGCAAGCTTGTTGTCTGTGAACCAACTTGGCGCAATACTGTGGGTGCCAAACTTAAATGGGTATTCAGGCCAGTACTTGGGTGAGTACTCGTCGGTGTGTATAAGGCTTGCGTTAAAGGTAACGCTGCCGACTGGGCGTTCATTGCCGCCAATAATGCTTGATTATCCGCAGGCCTTATCGTGGCAGTGTGCACATTTGTTGTCAGGGTACCTGCGTGAGTGTTGCCATTCAGTGGCAGCTGAGCTGCAAGCAGTTCCGCTAACTCTGGGGTAATGATTTCAGCAACATGAGTCTCTGCGGCATTGATTTCTGCCGTCGTCACATCTGTCGCACCTAGGTTGCTGGCACGAATGTTAGCCGCTTTTGCTGCCACCAGCATAGCGTAAGAAGGCTGTAATGCCGGCGCTTTAGCCCCTATCTTATCCATGGTCACTGCATTTTGGGGCGCTGTATCCTGAGAGATTTGATTTGAGGTCTCGTGCTGTGAAGTAACGTTATGTGAAATACCGTTATTTGAAATGCCAGCGCCGCCCGTACCAGAGGTTGTGGCCGCAGGAGCTATTGCATTAGCTATCATGATATTCTCCACTGAGCGAGGTAAGTTGATAGGCTGCTAAGCCATCTTGTTGTCTCTCAAATTGTGATATTTCCAATTGCAATTTTGCCTGTGCAATATTGAGCCCCTGCACTATATGTGCATGGGTGTTAGCCAGAGATTTTCGGGCCGCCAATTGACTCGGGGTGATAGGGTTACCCGCTTTTTTCAATGCATTGATCATTAAGCGATTAACCTTCACCAACTTGTCCCAATCTTGTGCATCAGCTTGCGCTTGCAATGCGGTTTCAAATCGTTGCCACACCTCAATTGAGATTGGCCCAGCCAGCTCTGACATTTTCAATTACCTTAATGATGGGGTCTAAAGCCGATGAACTATTCTCAACACTGGCGGTAACCAGTTGTCGGCTGCAATAGTCGTAAAGGCGATTCAAGCTACTGGCCACTTCACCGCCATTATCGAGATCGAGCATAGAGCTAAGGCCATGGACGATATTGAGGCACTTATTCACACTCTTACCTTTATCTTCGAAGCTGCGCCTTTGCATAAAACCACTGGCACGCTCGATTTCATCTAATAAACCATCGAGTAACATGCGCACCATTTCATGGGGATTTGCCGCCGCGGCTCTGGCATCTAGGCTAGTTTGTTTATAGGCATTAAAGGGATCGTGCTCATTTAGCATTATTGTGTTCCTTAGTAAAACAATGAGCTGGCCGAATTGAGTTGACTCACGGTGGCCTCCATTGCGGTAAATTGGGTGAGGTAAATTTGATATCTTTGCTTCATCTGGTAATTATGGCGCGACATATTGTCCTCAACCCGAGATATCTGCTGGTCTAGATTTTCTTGTTTTAGATCTAAGTAGCCGCTAGATTCAGTAAAAGGTTTAACGATGCTATTGATCTTGTCGACGTAACTGCCGCTGTCGGTAAACATGGCTTGCACAGCTGTGGCATCGTCTTTGAGGGATTGGGTGAGTTTTTTATCATCAATGGTTAATTTACCATCGCGGCTGATTTCGATGCCGATATCGGATAAACGCATGCCATTGGGGCTGGACTCAAAAATGCTATTTCGCATGCTGTTTTGTAGCATCCGAATACTTGAATCACCTTTGAGCACCCCGAGGTTTTTTTCTGAGATAGATGAGGTTCGACTTGTTTTTTTATCCTCTTTGTCATTATCCTTGTCTTTTCTATCGGCTTTATCTTTTCTATCGGCTTTGTCTTCGTTAAGCTTGTCAAGTTCAGCGCTGCCCATGGAGCGCGTTAACTTATCGATTTCATCCATCAAATCATTGAAGGTATCAACAAAATCACTGACCGCTTGTTCTGTCGCATCGGTATCTGCCTTGATATTAATGCGGCTGGTCTCTCCGGTTTTATGGGCTTTATTTAGCTCAATAGACACGCCATCGACCACATTATCTAGGGTGTTGCTGCTGCTGTTAATCTCAATACCGTTAAGAGACACTTGCGCGTCTTGGGCGGCGCGGCGCTCAACCGTACTCCAATCAGCGTCATCACCAGAGTCGTTCATTTCAAGCTTGATACTGCTGTCGGCGCCGCTTGATGTTGCTGACAGCATTAGCTCTACTTGCCCGCCAGTGCGCACCAATGAGGCCTGTACTCCAGGATTCATTTCATCTTGATTGATGTAAGCTGCAAGGTTCGCCACTGTCGCAGTGCCACTGGCATTGATGACTGCCATGTCTAGGTTGAGCGTGTCCTTAACATCAGGTCCCACTTGGATGGTCAGCGTGCCAGTGGTGGGCAATAACGCCTCTTCGCTGGCAAAGCTTTTCGAGATTTGGTGCGCTTGTGCTAGCTGCTTAACCGACAAATCATAACTGCCCGTTGGCGCATCTTTAGTGACGTTAATCGAGGCATTGTTATCTGTTATTGTCGCGGTTTTAGTGTCAAACGCTTCGCCGTCGAGCTTTTTTAAGTCACGGCTGACCTGTTTCAGGGTGCGCTCGAGTATTTCATAGGCATCGACCTGAGTTTTATGCTTGACCATGGTGTTTTTTAATAGCTGATCTTTACCCATGCGTTCAGCTTTGATCACCTGTTGGGCGAAGCTTGCCCCACTCATACCTGAAATCATATTTATCTCCTGATTATTCAAACTGACAAAGCAAACTTCATGCCAAGGTTTAAGCTTTGATTTTTATTGATTTAATGGTTATTTGTATCGTCTTGTATCAAGCAATTTTCCGCCTGTGTTACCTCGTGGGGAAGTAGTGCTTCCTCAACTAGAGCCAACTGCATCATTGTGCAAGTCAACGCCATGCACGCTAACCATCGAATCCATGATTGAATCCATGATTGAATCAATGATTGACATTAAGACTGGTACAGCTTAATAAGGCGACCTCAGCCAAGGCGGGCTAAAGGAATAACTGCAGATAAGGTGGTTAAAAAGTTGATGTGGCTAAAATGCTAAAAAAACCATAGAAAAACAGCAATAGAAAACAGCCATAGAAAACAGCCATAAAAAAGGGGCTAAACGCCCCTTACATATTGCATGACATACAGCATTGACTAGACATCTTGCGATACAGCGAACTCGCTCTACCCATCAATCAGATGTATAGCCAGCACTTATAATCAGTAACGTTTAGCTTAACGTAATAGACCCATCACCAAGCCAGTGTTTTGGTTGGCAGATGACAAGATTTTAGTGCCCGCTTGTACCAGTAACTGGTTCTTAGTCATGCTGGCAGTTTCTGCAGCAAAATCAGCGTCCATAATACGGCCAGAAGCGGCTTTAGTGTTTTCAGTCACATTGGCCAAGTTAGAGGCGGTGTGACCCAAGCGGTTGATGTTGGCACCCAAGTCTGAGCGTTGCTCACCAATAGTGTCAATCATGTCATTGACGCTATCGATAGAGGCTGTACCACCAGCAGCAGCGGCAAGTTTATCCAGTTCTGTTTTAGCTTTATCAAGGGATTTTTGATCTGTATCAAGTGATTTTTGATCTTCAGCTATAGCAGCCAAAGCATCTTTGTTATCAACCAGAAAGTCTGCTTTAGCATCGGTTACAGCTTTCTTCGCTGTAGCAAGCGTAGCAACTTCAGCTGCACTCGGAGTCGGTATCGCATCATAAGTAGTTTGAGCGATCACGAGGTCACCCTCCGCAGTGTTTATAGCTGTCTTGTCCAAGCCATTCTCTTTTGCATCTATGACGAGCTGTCTGGCTACTATTTCATCTTCTTGTTTTGCTAGTTCTGCTACGTCTTCAGTTCGATTGTCAAAGTCAGCTGTGACGGCGCCTAAGCCCTTAGCCAATTCTCCTATTGCGTCTTTAAGGCCCTGGCTGTCGATGCCGACATTGAGGGTTTCATCTGAGCCAGCACCGATTTGGAATGTTGTGCCAGTGCCGTCGAGTTTGCCAAACAAGTCATTGCCCGCATAAGTGGTCTCTTCCACGATGCGGACCATTTCAGCGCCTAGCTCTTTAAACTCGTTATTGAGTGCCACAAGATCTTTACTGGTGTTAACACCGTTTGCCGCTTGGGTGGTGAGCTCTTTCATGCGGTTAGCAATGGTGTTGAGCTCATCTAACGAGCCATCGGCGGTTTGCAGCATAGAGGTGGCATCGGATACGTTACGGTTAGCGGTTTCCATGCCAGTGACGTTGGCATTCATACGCGTGGCGATTTGTAAACCCGCAGCATCGTCAGCGGCGCTGTTGATACGCAGACCCGTTGACAGACGCTCCATGGCGTTGCTAAGTAGGTCGGCGTTTTTATTGACTGAGTTTTGGGCGATGTTTGACGAATTATTAGTCATAACAGATAGCATAATGTCTTCCTTTAAATGTTTAAGTAACTTATTGTGTATCTACAGTATTAAAACGACATCGGCTTAACAAACTGAAAGATGTTAATAAAAATAAATGAAGAGTTATTTGTAAAGTATTGTTTATATTGCGATATTTATTTTTACTTTTTATTTAACTATTGATGTGACCGCTCAAATTTTACTGCATTTTTGCAGATACGATGATGAATGACAGCGAGAAGAAAGAGAAAGGATTAAGTTTATGGATATTTTGCTTACCTATCTATTCTAGCAGCGATGATACCTGTAAGCGGGTGACGTTAGCCTGCGCCATGATTGAGCGCATTTGCAATGAAAAGGGATTGGCTTGCATTAACGGCGCTAAGTGCAACAGCATTTGTTCGAGTTCATGGGCATTGTAGGTGTGGGCTCGCTGCAGCTGCCTTTGTATCTTGCTGCTTGACTGATTAAGCTCGCGAAGTTGCTGTTGGAGTTTAAACAGGGATTTATCGATTTTAGCCGTGGTGTGTTTGAGCTCTGCATTGCTATTAAAACCCCACTCTCGGGGATCTTGCCAGCTGAGTTGCTCGTCAACCTTGATGATCCTCGCCTCACCTGCTGGTAGCCTTTGGCCTTGCCCGGTCATCATAATGCCAGCGCTGATTTTTTGCCAGCAGGCTTGATCACACAAATAACGTGTGGTGGATACTGAGGTGGTCAGTGCTGATGCACTTGATGTCGTTGATGACGCAGGAGCAGATGGCGCGATACTGATGGCTAATTGGGCGAGCTTGGGGGCTAACACAGCTCTGAGCGCAGCTTGGGTTTGTTGTGCTGGCAGTAAAATGGCGACTGACTTGGCATCAACTTGAATTAAAATGCGTTCCTGACGTGATTTGGGTTGCGCTAACTCAATAGAGCGTAAAACGAACTGCCTTGGACTGGATGGGCGTTTAGCCGAAATCAGGTTGAATTGATGATCCAGCAAAGGTTTATGCTGATAAGTGATATGTAAGTGTGCAAGGTGGTCCTGCAGTAAGACAGCCTCGTTGATTTTTTCAGCACGCTGATCGCCACCACAGGATTGTGCATCTTTTACCAGCCTGTTGAGCTGGGTTAATTGCACCATAATGTGCCGCATACCTTGCTCAGCCACTTGGGAGGCGGAGATCGTGTGTTGACCACGGGTGACATTAGCCCATTGCTGGTAAACCCTCAATCTGTGAGGAGAAAGAGCCGACGCTGGTGCGGTAAATGTCGGCTTATCTTGTTGTCTATCAAGCGTGGCAGCCACGACACTTGGGCTGCGCTGCTGAACACTTAGACTATCGGAAACACCTTTAATCATTTTACTCTCTTACAGCTGATTAAACAGGGACAGTTGGCTGACTTGTACAAAGGTTTTTTGGGTGATCTCAAGCACGACCAGATTAGCGGTTATTTCGGCTTGTGCCTTAGGATGATCTAGCCCTTGAATTTCACCAATCACGGTGTCGTTAAATAATTTCATTTCTTCATGAGATGACTGCACCAGAGATAAACTGTTTTGCTTACCTCCTATGTCAGTGATAGCCCGGCTGGTGCTGGTTAAGGTGTCATCTAAGCTCTCTAACATGGCGGTGGCCACGTCATCGAACGCGGCATTACCCGGTGCAAGGGCAGGGTCTTTGAGCGCTTTGATAAAATCTTGAGTCTGATTAAGAATATCATCACTGCCATTAGAGAAAATCAGCGCATCGCCGGTGACATTGGCTGACACCCATGATGAGCTGGAAGTCTGTACTTCGCGCAGTTTATTGTCACCCTGGTAGGTGTAGTGACCACTGTCGTCGATAGCGATCGGGGCTGTATCGGTTTTGTTACCTGAAAATAGGTAGTTACCACTTTCATCTTTGGCATTAAGTGTGTCGGTAAACGCGCCAAGTAGCTCACTCATTTCAGCGCCATAAGCGGCTCTGTCTTTGGGCGATAAGCTGCCATTATTGGCGCTAATGGTTATTTCTCGCATGCGGTTTTGCAGTTCGACCACGCTAGAAAGGTTGGTTTCTGCGCGGCTAAAACTGCTGCTTAGCGACTCGATATTATTAATATATTGTTCGGTGGCGGCCATATCCCTTTGATTACCAATCATCTTTACTGACCCTATTGGGTCATCTGACGGGCGCAGTATCGATGTACTCGTTGCCTGCATCTCATTGAGTTTAGCAATTTCGCTAGTGAGGTTTTGCATGCGGTAAAGGCTACTGCTATATGTGTTGAAGGTGCTGACTCGCATATTTAGGCGTCCTTAAATGGTGTTGAGTATGGTTTGAAATAGTTTATCTGCCGCCGATATAACCTTAGCGTTGGCTTGATATGCTTGCTGATACATGAGCAGATTCGCCCCTTCTTCATCTGTGTTGACGCCACTGGTGCTTGACCATTGAGCTTGCGCGTCCCTTTGCAGTGTGAGATCGGTTTTTGCACTTATCGATGCTTGGCGAGAGGCTGAACCCAGTGTTCCAATTTTACTGGCAAAGGCATCTCCCATGGTGACATCGACACCGAGGGAATTAAAATCGAAGTTGGCTTCGGCAATTTTGGCTAACGCTTTAAGATTACTATTGTCACCTGGGGTGCCATCTTTACCTAAGGCCAACATTTCAGCGCTAAAGCCTGAGCTGACTTTAAAGCTAGCTGAGGGGTTGCGAGGATCATAGCTGAATAAGTCTTGAGTGGGGGAGTCACCATTAAGATCTTTTCCGCCTTGTAGCACCGAATTGAATTCCTCGGCCATGGTGGTGGCGAGTTCATCAATAAATGCCTTAGATCCCGCTAGGCTGTTATCACGGTAGTCGAGCAGACCACCTAAGCTACCACCAGCACCTTCGTCGACAGCAAAGCGTGATTGGCCGAACTCGATACTAATTTGGCTCTTATTAGGGGTGCTGGGATCCGGTGATAGGGTTAACCTTGACGCTGTTTTACCAGCGAGCAGCGGCTGCCCTTTCGACAGCGAAATATTGATCATATTGTTGCTGTCTTCAACCACGTTAATATCAACAATGGCGGCTAAATCGTCGATGGCAGCATCGCGAGCATCTAACAGCGTTAATGGGACGTTATGCTTGTTACCTGCAGCTTGGATCTCTTTATTGAATTTAGCGATGGTCTGTAATTGGGCATTAATTTCTTTAACTGATGCGCCTAACTGACCTTCAATTTGGGTCATCTGTGACTGAACTCCCTCACTGATGGAGTTGAGTCTATGAGATAATGCTTTAGATTCGTTTAAAATACCTTGGCGATAAGCTATCTCATTGGGTTGCTCCATGGCGGAGTGCAAGGAGGCAAATAATTGATCTAGCCCTTGAGAGATATCGTTACCATCAGCACTAAAAATCTGTTCAGCTTGGCGAAGGTAGCTGGCTTGAACCTCAGAAAATCCCACCTTGCTGGTGGTGTTCCACAGTTGAGCGACTTCATATTGATCCGAAATACGACGCACGCCGTCAACCATGACACCAGCGCCACCGCCATATGTGTCGCTACCGACGGAACTCATCATCACCTGTTGGCGTGAATACCCTGCCACTGTCGCATTAGAAAGATTGTTTGAGAGGGAATTCATGGCTGCCATACTGGCATTTAACCCTGATAAACCAATATTTAACATGCTCATTTTGTATCCTTTTATTCTCTATGACTTTGGCTGTTGTTGCCACATCAATCATTCATTTGGCTTGGCCATGACTGGCACAATAAGCGCAGGCTGCATCGCTGTTGTGCCACTCTGGCTAATCACAGTATTGGTACTTGCTTGATTAGTAGAGGCGACCGTTTGTGGCTCGGACTTAAGTGCCCCCGCTAATTGTTTGGTCATCACACTAGCCAACCCTGTGCTTTGCATTTGGCTTAAACGCCCCGCCAACTCGGCATCGTGCCAGTCACGGTACATGCCATCATTTTGTGACGATAGCGGGCTATCTTTATCCGCCATCACGTCCGATGCGCTGCGCATCTGCTTTAAGACGGTTTGCAGAAATTGAGCTTCAAATTGCTGGCTCACCAGTTCAAGTGCGCCATATTCGCCATTAGCTTTTATCAGCTCGGCTGCGTTCATTTGCTTTAAATAGCCATGGTCGTTATCTAATTTCATTGGCCTGTTTCTCGCTGTAATGAGGTAAAGTAAGCGGATAAATTGAGACGTATCATTAAATCACCACCAACTCGGCTTCTAATGCCCCCGCTTCGTTAAGTGCTTGTAGTATGGCCATTAAATCCATCGGCGACGCCCCTAAGCTGTTAATGGCTCTGACGATTTCATCGAGGGCGATGCCTTCTGGCCAAACAAACATATGGCCATTACCGGTATTGATATCAACCTTGCTGTCTGTGGTAACCACGGTTTCACCCGCAGCCTCTCCAAAAAGTGCGCTGTTTGGCTGACTGACACTGTCTTTTTCAACGATGGTAACCGTCAGGTTGCCATGGCTTACGGCTGCTTTTCTCACTACAACACCTCCTCCCATCACCACAGTACCAGTGCGGCTGTTAAAGACGACTCGAGGTAGTTTACGGCCTTGCTCTATTTGTAACTCTTCAAGCATCGACATAAAAGTGACCCGCTCTCGCTTGGACTTTGGCGCACTGACGATGACCTTGGCACTGCTGTCTGCTTGAGCGACGTCAGGACCAAAGAGCGCGTTGATTGTACGTTCTATATTACGGGCCGTCATAAAGCTTGGTGCGCGTAGGTTAAGCACGATGTCTTTAGATTCAGTGAAGTTACTTTTCATCGATGCTTCAAGTAACGCGCCATTAGGAATAGTGCCAACCGTGGGCACATTAATGGTCACAGAACTGCCATTGCGGCCCTGAGCTGACACTCCACCGACAACCATATTGCCTTGGGCGACGGCATAAATTTCACCATCAACCGCCCGTAGTGGGGTCATTAAAAGCGTGCCGCCGCGCAAGCTTTTAGCATCACCAAGTGAAGAAACGGTCACGTTTAAAGTTTGCCCTGGACTTGCCAGTGGAGGCACCATGGCATGTACTGCAACTGCTGCAACGTTTTTGAGTTTTGGATTGCTTTTATCATCAATCTGAACTCCAAATTGCTTCAACATGTTAACCACAGATTGACTGGTGAATTTGACCTGAGAACGGTCACCAGTTCCGCTCAGACCGACGACCAAACCATAGCCGACCAATTGGTTTTCTCGAATACCTTGTACATCGACGATGTCCATCAGGTAGCGGGTTTGACCTTCGGCTGATGCTTGTTGAGCCACCAAGACGAGCAGTAGACTCAGCATAAAAGTGAGCATTTTATTCATGGGTTAATCCTGCCATTAAGGCGATGCTTAAAAAGCTTGTCGTGGTGGAATATAAGGCTGATGTTGTGCCATTCTTGGGTCATAACGGGAACCAAGGGCTACTAAAATAACGTGATGCCCAGCCCATGGCATTGCTGTCAGCAATGGCACCTTGACCGCCGTAAATGATCCTCGCATCAGCAATTCTTTGAGATGAAATGGTGTTATCGTTACCTATGTCATCGGTACGAATTAACCCCAATAAACGTAAATATTCATCGCCTTGATTGAGCCGCAGCCACTTTTCACCTCGGATCAATAACGTACCGTTTGGCAACACCTTGGCGACGGTCACGGTAATTGAACCCGAGAGTTGGTTTTGCTGGGTACTCGATCCTGAGCCTTTAAAACCCCGATTTAAACTGCCCTCACCATTACCAGTATGACTGCTATCACCTATAGCAGCTGATGCGCCAATGGAAATATCTTGTGCTTTATTGGCCTTGGTATCGGCTCGTTTACTCGAGTAGGTCTTTTCATCCAGTGCCACTGTCAGAATATCGCCTTCGCGAAAGGCACGCTTATCTTTAAACAAAGTGAGCATGTAACCTTGGCGATAGGCGCTGCCATTTTCTGCATCGGGTAAACTGTAATCTATTTCAGGTGGCGCCCATTCAGGTTGACCCGGCTTAGTTTCTGCGTCGGGGAAGTGGGCAATACATCCCGACAACAAAAGTAAGATTGCTATCCATAAATGGCGCATGATGATCCTTTAGTACTGAGTTATCATAGGGACTGATTGAGGAATTTAAGCATGTCATCGGATGCTGACACAACTTTAGCGTTCATCTCATAAGCACGTTGAGTAGAGATCATTTCGACCATTTCCTCGACCACATTGACGTTAGCACCCTCTAATGCACCTTGGCGCAATTGGCCTATAGATTGATCACCGGGCACGCCTTCGATGGCTGCCCCTGATGCCCCAGTTGCGCGATAGAGGTTATCACCTCTGGCTTCCAGTCCCGTGGGGTTGGTGAAGTTAACTAAGGTAATTTGCCCTAGCTCTTGTGCTTCTGCCTGCCCGGATATCTGAGCGGTAACGATACCGTCGCTGGCGATGGTGATATTGAGGGATTCTTCAGGGACCTCAATATTAGGCACTAAAGGTAGCCCTTGAGAAGTAACCATGATCCCGTCGCTGTTGCGAAAGAACTGACCATCACGGGTATAACCTAATTCACCATTTGCTTCTTCTATTTGAAAGAAACCTTGACCTTCAATGGCGAGATCCAGTTGTTGATTTGTCGTCAACATATCGCCTTCGGTGAAGATTTTTTGCGTGCCTACAATCCGCGTTCCCGTGCCAAGCTGCAAGCCTGAAGGAAGCGTATTAAGTTCATCAACTTGACCGCCGGGCTGACGTTGCGTTTGGTAAAAAAGGTCATTAAAAGAAACACGATCACGTTTAAATCCGGTCGTATTTACGTTAGCCAAATTGTTGGCTATTGTGGTCATTTTGATATCTTGAGCTGTTAGGCCTGTTTTACTTACCCATAACGCTGATTGCATACTGTATTCCTCATATCTGTTAATGACTCAGCTTCGCCGAGACTCATTTAGCTCGTTTACTTACGCATTTCTCAGTAAACGATTACCGGCCTCGGCTAATTTTTCAGCGCTCTTCATCAATTTCACTTGCACCTCAAATTGACGGCTTAAATCCATAGAGGCAATTAATTCACTGACGGCGGTAACATTGCTGGACTCAAGAAAACCACTGTCGACGTTAACCTGATTACTGGGCTGTAGCGGCTCGCCATCGCGACGACGAAAAAGTCCATCTACGCCTTTTTCCATACTGCTAAATTCAGGATTAACCAGTTTTAGCTGGCCCACTTCTTCGATAATGCCACCTTCGCCGGCAAGCACGCTGACTCGGCCATCATTACCAATAAATAAATCTCGATATTCACCAAGAACAATAGGACCATTGACACCGACCACTGGACGACCATCTATGGTCAGCTGCCCATTGAGATCGGGTACCATGGTGCCCGATCGGGTATAGGCTTCTCCGAGATTGCTTTGTACGGTAAACAAGCCTTGATCGCGAATAGCCAAATCTAATTTACGGCCTGTAGGATTGAGCGTACCAGCTTGCAAGCTAAAACCGCTGCCTTCAGTCTGTGCCATGACGCGCGTCTGCAGGCTAGCACCTATGGTGGGAAGCCTAGTGGAGTTAACCCGCTCCAAATCAGCTTTAAATCCAGTCGTATCAGCATTGGCCAAGTTATTTGCCCTGATAGACTGAGATTCCATCACCCGAGTCGCGCCAGAAACCGCAATGTATAACATTCTATCCATGTTCAGCGTCCTTAAATGGTGTTAAGTAAAGCTTGATACATGGTTGAATTGGCATCGAGTACTTTCGCGTTAGATTGATAGTTACGCTGGGCTGTCATTAAGCTGACCATTTCTTGTGTTGTGTCCACGTTCGAACCTTCCAGAGAACCACCTACAATTGAACCAAGTGTCCCTGTTTTAGGTGAGCCTATAATGGGTTGCCCTGCAGCATTGGTCGCTGTCCAAGCGTTATTACTGGTGGGTGTGAGACCATTAGGATTATTGAAGTCGGCTAATACCACTTGCCCTTGAAGCTGTTCCTGGCCATTGGTGTAGGTACCATAAACATTGCCATTATCGTCAAGCCGTATGCCGTTAAGCTCTCCAGAAGAATAACCGTTTTGACTGATACTTGATTTACTGAAATCACCAGCAGTTTGGGTGCTGTGTTGGTAATTAACGGCTATTTTCAACGCCGAGGCTCCATCAAGAATGTCTTGCTTTGCGATGTCCAGTGTCAGTTTGTCACCGCTAATAAGTTGACCGTTAGCATCGAACTTCATTTCCTGGCCTGTTGCTGGGGTGACATCTTCACCGTCCATGGTGTAGTGAACCGACCAAGTGGCAGTATCTGTTTTAACGTAGTATTGATTTAAAGCGTGCTCTTTACCTAATGAGTCATAGGCTACAGCTGTGTTTGATGTGTGATAACTCGACGCATCATTGGCATCAAATGGCACCTTGACTTGATCTATCGCATCGACCTCTGAATTTAAGTTAGACACCAGACCAATACTTGAAGTCGCTTTAGCAGTAAGTGCGGCAGATTGAACTTTTAAATCGGTCACATTACCTTTTTGCAGTTGTCCCGCAGCACCCGCAGGATAGCCTTGTAAATGATTGCCTGTAGGGTCGGTGATAAAACCATTTGCATCTTGATTAAACATACCCGCTCTTGAGTAAAGCGTGCTGCCATCTTGACTGTTAAGCACGAAGAAGCCATCACCTTGAATACCCATGTCTAACTCTCGGCCTGTACGGTTTAAACTTCCTTCCATAGAGAAATTCTGACTGGTTGACATGACATTGACACCGCCAGCTTGACCGCCATTATAGATAGCGGAAAATTCACTGCGCCCACCACGGTAGCCTACGGTAGAGGAGTTAGCAATATTGTTACTGATAGTGTTAAGGTCTTGCGTTGTCGCTTGTAGCCCAGTTAGGGCAATATTAAAAGACATTGAGATAATCCTTGTTAACGATGAGTAGGTTAAGAAACTTCTGAGATTTCAAGCACTGAAATAGTGCCCAGTCCATTACCCAGCTCAGCCATCATCATTCCTGATGCACTGATAAAGTGAATTTTTTCTATTGGGGCCTGAATAAAAGTGTCTGCGGTGAGGACTTCTTCACCTAACGTGCTTTTGGCTTCAATTTTGTATTGACCTGGAGCCAGTCCTAATGCTTGAGGATTAATACTAAAAGTGGTATCACCTTGCTTTTGCGGTCCTAATTTGAGTGTTTTAACCACTTCATTTTGTTGATTGATGATATCGATACTGAGATCTTCAACAGCATTGGTTAAATAGGCTTTGCCCTCGATAACTTCTGAGTCAGTCTCTATGGTCAGCTCGGAGGCAGGGATCATGGCATTTTTACCGATGAGCTGTGCTGATTGCACTATGCCCATGTTTTCCATAACCGTAGTCTGAGTTGATTGACTTAGGCGCATCTTCTCTAGGCTTTCCACCTGAGAAAATTGAGCTAACTGAGTCACATATTCTGTACTGTCTATTGGGTTCGTGGGATCTTGGTTCTGAATTTGCGCAATCATCAGTGTCATAAATTCATTTTTGATCGATGCCGCATCATTACCTGGCGCATTAACCACATTACTGGCCGTGCTATCGCTTTTATTGTTCGTGGCTGTGCTGTCTATCTTCATGCTATTTATTTCCTAGTTGCAGTAGGCCTTGCTGCATAGAACGAGCCTGATTCATAATTTCTACATTGGTTTCAAACAAACGACTGGCGGCCATCATGTCTGCCATTTCTTCAACAGTATTGACGTTTGAGTAGGCAACATAGCCTTGATCATTTGCAAAGGGATGATCAGGTTCGTAGCGCATATCCAATGGTGCATCGCTTTCCACTATGGCCGAGACTTCTACTTGAGCTCCCGAAACTTTACCCTCTTGGGTTTGGCTATAAATAGTTGAGAATACGGGTTTTAATGCTCTGTAGGCCGTATCTTGTGTTGCTGCAGCCGCCCCTGCGTTGGCCAAGTTACTGGCTACCGTATTGAGGCGAATCGTTTGAGCCTGCATGCCCGCACCTGCGATTGAATAAATCTCTCCAAATGACATCGTAAATTCCTTAGCTTAAATATGCCTATCGACCTTCGATAGCCGATTTTAATCCTGCTATTTTCATATTGAGAAAAGTGAGACTGGTTTGATAGTCCATGGCATTTTGTGAATATCTCGCCTGCTCTTTTCCAAGTTCAACGGTATTTTCATCGGCTGAGGTTTGGTAAGGTACGCGATAGCCAGCTTGGTATTGACTACTGGCTGGCATTCCTGCATTGATGCTTGTTATTAACGCTTGAAAATTAAGATCTTTAGCCTTATAACCTGGGGTCTCGGCATTGGCCAAGTTACCTGCTAGAATCTTGGTTCGTTCGACTCTAAAATCGAGCAGTTGGGCATGACTACCCAGTGCCTTATCGAGATTAATAGCCATAGCGACTCCTAATAATGTGTGTTTCATCTTGTTCGTTCCTTGTGTGTTACAAATAACATGCCAATAGTTAATTTTGAGGTATACCAATGTTTTGCTATGGATTTTTAAGCAAAGGAGGAACTGGTGTTTCCTACTTTTTGCTGCTTGTTACCTGTTTACTTCCGCTTGATTTGGCTGCTAAGGGCACATTGACAACTCGGCAGCAATTAGAGGCTGAACTCCATAAAGTGTTAAGCAATGATGTCACCCAATGGCAGAAGCAAGTCGGGATTAAATCCTTGCAACAAAAAATTAAGATTCAAGTCCCTTCAGGGGCAGATAACCTTGAACCTTGTGATAAACCTTTACAGATAGATACAGGGTCAAAGCGAGTATTTGGCAATCTACAGCGAAAAGTTAGCTGTGATACACAGGGCTGGTCGATGTTTGTGAGAGCCAAAGTGAAGGTGACGGCACGACTTCCAGTTATGAATCGAGCCTTAAAACGTGGCGAGTTTGTGGCGGCGCAAGATATTGAATGGAAGGCGCTAAAGTTAGGCGCTTCAGATCGAGATCTAATGACCCGTATAGAGGATATTGTTGGTCGACAGGTGACACGGAAAATCCGCCGACATAGGGCCATCGAACTGAATCATTTGAGCTTACCTCTATGGGTAAACTTAGGCGACAAGGTGATTATCGAGGCCCGCAGTCAGGGCTTTTATGCCAATATGACAGGAGAGGCATTAGACTCTGGAGGTGAAGGACAAGCGATTAGGGTTAAAAACTTAAGCTCAGGTAAGATTATTACCGCCTACCCCACAGGAAAAGGCAGGGTTGCAACGCGATTTTAATGCCGAATAATATTTAAGTTTTGTATAAAAAGTGTCGCTTTTAGACACTAACGGTCATTAACAAGGTAACTTACCTGATGGAAATTCAAAAAATTAATGGGGCAATAAGTGCTGATATCAGCACTAAGAAAGAGCCCGTTACCTCGCCAAAACCCACAGAAACAGCTCCCAAGCTTCAACTTGCCCACAAGTCTGTAAGTGATGATTGGAAAATGCTGGCAAGTTCACAGCAAGCGTTACAGCAGATGGATGATATGGATCAAACTAAGATGCTTGAGATCCGTCAGTCTTTACGTGGGGGAACATTTACACTGGACATCGATGCTATTGCAGAGGCTATGTTGTCGCAGCATGGAAAGAGCGATGACCAGTAAAAGAAAGATAGTGCAGGACATCATTCGTGGGATCCATCAGGATATCGAAGACTATAAACAACTGAAGATTTTGATCCTGCGTCAACGAGAATTAATGCAGCGCCGAGACAATTCGGGCCTTGAACGACATAATAGCCATCAAAGTAGTGTATGTAGACAACTGCAAGCACGAGCTGATAAACGCAGCCAAGAATTGATGAGTTTAGGTTTTGCTGGAGATGCTCATGGTATAGAGCTGCTGATCACTAAATTGCCCACTCAACTCGCAAAACAAATGGAAACACTGTGGCATAGCCTGCTGTTATTAGTCAAAGAAAGCCAAGCCGTTAATGATGACAATGGTAATTTGCTCGTGGATCAGCAAACCGTGATCTCTGGATTATTAAATCGACATAAAGAGGTCAACATTGATTACGGTATGCACATACCCAGTTGAGAGCCGCCGAATAAAGGCGATATTTTTATTTTTTATATTGTTGGCGAAGTGGCTTGGGTATATACGTTACTCATACGATGATATAGATTAGCAAACAAAC
Source organism: Shewanella sp. VB17 (assembly GCF_013248905.1). Classification (NCBI taxonomy): domain Bacteria; kingdom Pseudomonadati; phylum Pseudomonadota; class Gammaproteobacteria; order Alteromonadales; family Shewanellaceae; genus Shewanella; species Shewanella sp. VB17. The sequence continues at coordinate 409,612 of NZ_JABRVS010000001.1, read as the reverse complement.
TAGAATATTAGGGTGAAGGATAACCAATGATTGCTAAATACATACGATGTACAGTGCCAGTAGGTCAACAAGATGCTTTTTCCCAAGGGCAGAGGCGTTGGCAAGAGACGGCACTTAGTCATGGTTTTATCTCCCAACACGGTGGCTGGGAGCAAGCAACAGGCAAAGCGATCATCTTGGCTCGTTGGGCGGATATGGAAAGTGTAAAAAATTTCATGGCGTCAGCTCATGATCCTATTGCTGACAAAACCCGTCAAGTGGGGACTTATACTGCAATATCCGTGTCTTATTTACAGCAAGTGATGCAGATCCCAGTATCTGTTGCGCCTATACCTGAGAAAGCAGCAAGTACACAAGTTGATGCTGGTTTTATTCGAATTGCAGATTGTTATATCGCTGCTGATAAGGTTGATCAATTTATCCTAGAGCAAGACACGCTCTGGAATCCGGGTATGCAACAAGTGGAGGGGATGTTAGGTGGAGAGCTATGGCGGTTTAATGATGAAGTGGATCATTATCTGGTCACCAGTTATTGGCAAAGTGAGTCTCATCATAATCACTATGTTAGCGAGCATTTTCCGGCCTTAAAGCAGCAAGCCGCCAACAATATCATCCAAACGATGTCAGGCCAAAGCATCCCAACAGAGCAAAGCTGGCAAATAGTCCCTTAAGTTGATCTTTTATACAAGGCAGAAGCTGGGTAGTTTAGTGATGCTACACAAACAAGTGACAACGCAGTAGAAAGGGTCAACAAACCTTGCCCTAGATCCGCTGCTTTATTCTTTAGCATTCCAATGCAACTTAACATCGACATCAATGTAAAAAACCTGATTTAACGATAAATTAAATCAGGATTAATCAGTTAAGCTGACTACAATTTACGCGTTGGGTCCCGCATCTTTGATTGAGTCTGGGACTTGATATTTATCGAAATTAGCCGTAAAACTCTCAGCCAATTGTTGCGCATAGCTCGCGTATTGGGCTTTATCTGTCCAAGTATTGACTGGATTTAGTAATTGAGTGTCAACCCCCGAAACGGCAACTGGAACGTGTAAGTTGAGCTTTTCAAGGTACTCTGTTTCAACACCTTTTAGTTCACCGTTGACAATGGCATCAATAATCGCACGAGTCGTTGGAATATCGAAACGCTTCCCGATACCGTGTGGGCCACCTGTCCAACCTGTGTTAACTAAATAAACCTGACTGCCGAAAGACTCAATACGCTTCATCAGTAATTCGGCATAAACCCCCGCTGGTCGAGGAAAAAATGGAGCACCGAAACAGGTCGAAAATGTTGATTGAATCGCTGAACTTGAACCCATCTCTGTCGACCCTACTTTAGCTGTGTAGCCAGATAAAAAGTGGTATGCGGCTTGCTCTTTGGTCAAAATTGACACCGGAGGCAAGACACCAGATACATCGCAAGTTAGAAAGACCACAGAGTGTGGCTCAGCGCCGCAGTTTTCTTCTTTACGCAATTCGATATGCTCAAGTGGGTAAGCAGCGCGACTATTTTCGGTCAACCTTGAGTTGGTGTAATCAGGAATTCTATTTTGATCTATAACCACGTTCTCAAGCACAGTACCGAAACGTATTGCGTTCCAGATCACAGGTTCATTTTTTTGACTCAGGTCGATACACTTAGCGTAGCAGCCACCTTCAATATTAAACACTCCACCGGGTGCCCATCCATGTTCATCATCACCGATTAAAAAACGCTTAGGATCAGCTGACAAGGTCGTCTTGCCTGTGCCTGAGAGACCAAAGAATAGAGTTGTATCTCCGTCAGCCCCTACGTTAGCTGAGCAGTGCATAGGCAGTACGCCTTTGGCGGGTAGGAGGAAATTTTGTACCGAGAACATAGATTTTTTCATCTCACCGGCATACTTAAGCCCTGCAAGCAGGACTTTACGCTCGGCAAAATTAAGGATCACTGTTGCATCTGAATAAGTGCCATCACGCTCTGGTATACACTCAAAACCAGGTGCATTGATAATTTGCCAAACAGGTTTATCGGCGGCATTAAACGCTTCTGGCACGATAAATAAATTACGAGCAAATAACTGGTGCCATGCCGTCTCTGTGGTGACACGTATAGGTTGATAATGTGCTGGATCCGCGCCGACTTCTAATTCAGAAACAAACAATTCTTTGTCGCCAAGGTACGCTTCAACTCGGTTCCATAGCGCAGTAAATCCATCAGCTGTAAAAGGTTTATTAACTGAACCCCAGTCAATATCAGCTTCAGAGCTTGGTTCTTTAACAATAAACCGATCATTAGGTGAACGGCCAGTACGTTCGCCTGTTTTAGCAACGAATGCACCGTTAGCTGTCAACTCACCTTCTTGGCGTAATAATGCGATTTCGACAAGCTGTGCGGTAGACGGGTTGCGATGAATAAGAGGTGTTCTATCCGACATTTGTAAGGTCTCCATTGTTGAGGTCTGAATTAGGGGCTGATCTTTGTCAGTTTAGTGTCGATTGCCCAGGTGATTTCTGCATGCTAAATTTCGCATTTTTTTGGTCACTTGGGTAGGTCTTTTTTTGCGCTGTATCGATTGTAACTTAAGCAGAAAATGAATGTGTGAGGAAGATCGTGAAAAGGGTGAAAAAACATATTGGTATTGTCATCCAATAACCTACCATGACGGTATTTTAATCGAGGTAAACAGACGGGGCTAAGCCCAACAATACAGCGTATTATTCGCTGTATTGTTGCATCAATCTGTGGAGGTTATTGCTTTTTATCGGGTGCTTGAATGTGGCTAAAAATAGCCTCAATATCAATAGAGTCGAATTCATAGCTAGTATTACAGTAATCACATCCCATCTGAACTTTGCCCATTTCAGCAATGATTGAGGCAATCTCTTCTCTTGATACCGTGCGTATCGCCGATGCACTGCGCTCTCGTGAGCAGGTACACGAAAAGGTCACAATTACGGGATCAAACAGCAGGACTTCTTCTTGATGATAAAGACGATGTAATACATCCTCAGCTTCAAGTTCAAACAACTCTTCTGCTTTAATGGTTGCTGTTAATTGAGTTAGGTGCTCAAACTCAACGTTATGATCGTCTTCGCTTGGAAGCTCCTGTAACAAGATACCGGCAGCCTGCTTGCCATTTGCAAACAATGTGATAGAAGTAGCAAGTTGTTCCGATTGAGTGAAGTAATCTTCTAGACAGGCGGCTAAATTAGGCTGGCTCATCGCCACGACACCTTGGTAACGCTCACCTTCCTTTGGACTTAGCGTGATAATCATCTGACCTTTACCAAACAATTGCTGTAAATCGGCATCATCGCTTAATTCACCATTAAAACGCGCTACCCCACGCAGTTGCTGTAGATTGTTGCCATTGATCACAGCGAATGAAACTGGGCCATTGCCTTGCAGCTGTACACTAATATCACCATCGAACTTTAAGGTCGCGGTTAACAACGAAGTTGCCGCAAGCAATTGACCCAGTAGACATTGAATTACAGTCGGGTAGTCGTGTGCAGCAAGTACTTCTTGATAGCTCTTCTCAAGTTGTACCAGTTCGCCACGAACATCTGTATTTTCAAATAGATATCGATGTAAATTATCTTTACTCATGTTTGTTCCACAATAATCATCTTGTATAATAAACGGCTCCACATGTTTGGAGCCGAAATGGATTGCTGCTATCCAATGAAATGCAACAAATGGAAATTAACTCTCTTTAAAGCGTATTAACTGACGGCGTTGTTTTTTATCCGGTTTATGGTCCGGAGCTGGGTTATTGAGCACGTTTAGCCGTCTGGCTTCGGCATAGGTTTCACGTTTCGTTACACTTTCTGGTGTTTCTTGGTACAAAGTTTGCGCAACTGTTGCTTTTTGTCTTTGTTCTGATAATTTTTTTATGACAATTTGTTTTTCATCATGCCCCTGCCTTAACTTGATGATAGCATTCAGTTCTGCAACCTTGCTAGATTTTACTCGCTGGCCATTGTAATGCACTTTACCACCATTAATCATCTCTTTGGCAATGGCACGCGTTTTATAAAAACGTGCAGCCCAAAGCCACTTGTCTAGGCGGATAGAGGGTATTTCTTCAGTGGGTTTAGTCATCGAATCTCCATGATAATACTAACAATGGCTGCGTGCAGAAAACGAAATTGTTGCGTCGATTATCAAAAGAATTCTTCTCGATAGTGACTGCAAAGGCCCTTATTTAGACGCGCAAAAATAACATATTTTGCCCCTTTTCGCCAATAAGCTAAAATTGTAGACTTGTTGCTATTAGCAGTCTAGGTTAGCATGAGGCACATTCACTAAATTATCTTAATCAGAACAGAGACCTGTGTCGAGGGTCCACATTATATGGATTTATTAGATAAAATTATCAACAAGGCGGCGGACATTCCGCATAAACCTTTGAGCAATAGTGTTTTTTTTGGCGGCTTAATCATTGCCATTTACCTTTTAGCTCAAATCTCATGGAAATTAGTCCCAGCCTCAGAGCCTACGTCTAACTGGCGCCCAACCCCGACTAGCGTGGGATCAGGCAAGAGTATTAATGTGTCTCAATTACAAGCATTATCACTTTTTGGCAATGCCGAACTTGGCGCTAAAAAGCCCATAGTGGCTGAAGTTGAAGAACAAATGACTGATGCACCTAAGACTTCTTTATCAATTCAATTAACTGGGGTTGTCGCATCGACGTCACAACAAAAAGGTTTGGCTGTGGTTGAATCCAGCGGCAGTCAAAATACTTATGGTCTCGGAGATAAAATTAAGGGCACATCAGCATCACTAAAAGAGGTATATGCCGATCGCATCATCATTACTAACAGTGGCCGCTATGAAACCTTAATGCTAGATGGCCTTAAATATGAGACCAATGGCCAAGCCAATAAGCAGCTACAGCAAGCTAAATCGGTGCGCAAAGTGGATCAACGCCAAAATAGTCAGGTTATTGAGGAGTTACTGGAGTCCAGAGATGAGCTGTTAGCGGATCCGAGCAAGTTAACTGACTATTTAGCCATATCCCCGGTACAGAATGGGGAAGAACTACAAGGTTATCGCCTCAATGCCGGTAAAGACAGGGAACTGTTTACACAGGCGGGTTTTAAAGCCAATGACTTAGCAAAATCTATTAATGGTTATGATCTAACTGAGATGACTCAAGCATTAGAGGTGATGTCACAATTATCCGATTTAACTGACGTTTCTTTGATGGTTGAACGTGACGGACAATTGATTGAGATCTTGTTCAGTTTACCTCATCAATAGCAGTAACTAACGTTATATGAAAATAATAATAGCATTCGCCGCACGCCATATCAGGGCGTGTATGTGTGAATAAAGCACACTGCATCCTTAGTATTTTTAGCTAGGACAGCAAGTGATAAACAGCTTAAGTTTTATGGGAAGTTAACATGCATAAGAAGTACATTCGTAAGAAGTTAATCGCAGGAATGGTAATGGGTGCGTCACTACTGATGTCACCGCTTGCTTGGTCTGAGCAGTATGCGGCTAATTTTAAAGGAACTGATATTGAAGAGTTTATCAACGTTGTTGGTAAAAATTTAAACAAAACTATTATTGTTGACCCAACAGTGCGCGGTAAGATCAATGTGCGCAGTTATGATCTCCTCAATAATGAGCAATATTATCAATTCTTCCTCAATGTGCTTCAGGTCTACGGTTATGCTGTTGTCGAAATGGACAATAACATCATCAAGGTTATCAAAGACAAGGACGCGAAAACAGCGTCCATTCGTGTTGCCGATGATAATATTCCCGGTGTCGGTGATGAAATGGTCACTCGCATTGTCGCGCTATATAACACAGAAGCTAAGCAGTTAGCTCCGCTACTTCGCCAGCTTAACGATAATGCCGGTGGCGGTAATGTGGTTAATTACGACCCGTCGAATGTACTGATGATCTCTGGCCGAGCGGCTGTGGTAAATAAATTGGTTGAAATCGTACGCCGAGTCGACAAGCAAGGTGATACTGCAGTAGAGGTGGTACCACTGGATTATGCCTCCGCAGGCGAAATTGTGCGTATTGTTGAGGCCTTATACCGCTCTAGCACCAACCAGTCTCGAACACCAGGTAAGTCGCCTAAAGTGGTGGCCGATGAGCGCATGAATGCGGTATTGGTCAGTGGTGATGAGAAAAGTCGCAAACGTGTGGTCAGCTTAATTAAAAGGCTTGATGCCGAGCAGGCAAGCGCAGGCAATACCAAAGTTCGCTACCTTAAATACGCTGATGCAGAAGAGTTGGTCGAAGTATTAACCGGTGTCGCTGAGAAATTGGTCGACGCTAATGTGGGCGCTTCCCCAAAAGGGGGCGGCAGTAAAAAGCGTAATGAAGTGAATATTATGGCTGATACTGGCACCAACGCCTTGATTATCACCGCAGAGCCAGATCAAATGCGCACCATTGACAGCGTGATCAATCAGCTTGATATTCGCCGCGCACAAGTCTTAGTCGAGGCCATCATTGTTGAAGTGGGTGACGGCGACAATGTGGCCTTTGGTGTGCAAATGGGTTCGCTAGCCGGTGGTGGAACTCAGTTTAACAACATTGGTCCCACCATTGGTGAGGTTGGCGCCGGTATTTGGGATATGAAGCCTGTGGAGGGAGACCTTGTCTGTCCAGGCGGAGATAATGTTAGTGGTGCTAAATGTGAGAATAACCCTGATACACCTGGTGATATTACCGCACTGGCTAGTGCCATAGGCAAAGTGAGTGGCATGGCCTGGGGCGTAACTATGGGAGATTTTGGCGCCCTAGTACAAGCGGTCGCCAGTGATACCACCTCAAATGTATTATCGACGCCCTCAGTGACCACATTAGATAACGAAGAGGCCACCATCACCGTAGGTGAAGAGGTACCGATATTAGGCACCTCTCAAGCCTCAGACAGTGGCAATGGCAACCCGCTGCAAACGGTTGAACGTGAACCTGTCGGGGTGATACTGAAAGTGACCCCGCAAATAAACGAAGGCAATTCAGTTAAATTAGTCATTGAACAAGAAGTCTCGAATGTTAACGGCACCACAGATATAGATATTACGATTTCGACGCGCAATGTCACCACCACAGTGATGGCCGATGATGGCGAAATTGTGGTGATAGGCGGCTTAATTCAAGAAAGTGTGCAAGAAAGTGTACAAAAAGTGCCATTTTTAGGCGATATCCCTGTTATTGGTTGGTTGTTTAGATCCTCGTCAAGTAAAAAAACCAAAAGTAATTTGATGATATTTATTAAACCCACCATTATTCGAGATGAAGGTACGATGAATGGGGTTGCTGGGCGTAAATATAATTATTTCAGAGCATTACAGCTAGAGCAGCTAGAGCGAGGCATAAACCTGATGCCTGATAGTCAGGTGCCAGTACTTGAAGAATGGAACCAATCTGAGTATTTACCGCCAGAAGTGAATGACATACTTGAGCGTTACAAAGCAGGTAAAGGGCTCGACACTAAAATGCGCAGAAGTGATGATGCCTTGAAATCGATTTCTGAGAGTAAAGCGCAAGACGCCATTGATGCCGAAGCCGAGGCTGCCGCGAGCAGTGAAGGCAGTCACTCAGAAAGAACTAGTGCAGAAGACAGTACTGTAGAAAAGAGCACCGCCGTTAGTGAAGATAGCAGCAATGAGTGAATCAGCAATCACTCAACTTGATGAACTGGCTCAAGTGAGTAGTGAATTAAGCTTAACGGCTGAAAATGAAACCGATGAAGTGTTTCATTCGTACAGTAAAGAGCGCTTACCGTTCGCTTTTGCGCACCGCTTTAAGCTGGTGTTGGATAAGCGAGATGAGGTGCTAACCTTGTTTCATACTCAGGATTCACCTGTGGCGGCCCTACTTGAAGCTAGGCGTTATACCGGACGCGACTTGCCGTTAGTCGAGCTTGAGGCCATTGAATTTGAAACGAAACTGACCATGGCTTACCAAGCTAATTCATCAGAAGCGCAACAGTTAATGGAAGATATCGGCAATGAGATGGATTTATTCACCTTGGCCGAAGAGCTGCCGCAAACAGAAGATTTGTTAGAAGGAGATGATGATGCGCCAATCATTAAGTTGATTAACGCCTTGTTATCGGAAGCAATTAAAGAAGAAGCGTCTGATATTCATATCGAAACCTACGAGAAGCAGTTGGTGGTTCGTTTTCGTGTTGATGGCGTGCTAAAAGAAGTGCTTAAGCCAAACCGTAAGCTGTCATCTTTACTGGTTTCGCGGATTAAAGTAATGGCACGTCTCGATATTGCCGAAAAGCGGGTACCACAAGATGGCCGTATTTCATTGCGTATTGGTGGCCGTGCGGTGGATGTGCGAGTATCGACCATGCCATCGAGTCACGGTGAGCGGGTGGTGTTACGTTTATTGGATAAAAATACCGGTAACTTAGACCTAGTACAGCTGGGCATGACAAGTGCAATACAAGTGTTGTACGAAGAATTAATTCGCAAACCTCACGGCATTATTTTGGTGACCGGGCCAACAGGCTCAGGTAAGAGTACCACCTTGTACGCAGGTCTTACCGAGCTTAATTCAAAAGACACTAACATATTGACGGTAGAAGATCCTATTGAATATGAGCTAGAGGGCGTCGGCCAGACTCAGGTTAACACCAAAGTAGATATGACCTTTGCTCGTGGCTTACGCGCTGTATTGCGTCAAGATCCCGATGTGGTGATGATTGGTGAAATTCGCGACTTAGAAACGGCGCAAATTGCCGTTCAAGCGTCATTAACTGGCCATATGGTACTATCGACCTTACACACTAATACCGCAGCAGGCTCTATTACTCGATTACAGGACATGGGAGTAGAGCCATTTCTTGTATCATCGAGTTTGCTTGGCGTATTAGCTCAACGCTTAATCCGTACTTTATGCAAAGATTGCAAGTCTGAACATGTGCCAGATAGAAGTGAACGTGCTTTATTAGGCATGGCTGATGATGACACTCGGGTGATTTATCGTGCTGAAGGGTGTAAAAGTTGCAGCCACAATGGTTATCGCGGTCGTACTGGTATTCATGAACTTTTAGTGGTCGATGATGATGTTCGCGAATTAATCCATACCGGACGAGGCGAGCTGGCAATTGAGAGGCACATACGCAAATCAACGCCGAGTATTCGACACGATGGCATGAGTAAAGTGCTGGCGGGTAAAACCACATTAGAAGAAGTACTTCGTGTCACTCGTGAGGAGTAACTGATGCCAGCATTTGAATATAAGGCGTTAGATAATAAGGGTAAGCAGCAAAAAGGGGTGATGGAAGCCGATACCGCTCGTCATGCCAGAAGTCAGCTAAGAGAGCTGCGCTTAATGCCACTGGAAATCGTGCCAGTGACCGAAAAAGAAGCCAAAGCTAACTCTACTGGTAAGCATGTTTTTAAGCGTGGAATTTCAGTCGCTGAACTGGCCTTAATCACACGTCAAATTGCCACATTAGTGGCAGCAGGCTTACCGATAGAAGAAGCATTAAAGGCCGTCGGCCAGCAATGTGAAAAAGACCGATTAGCCAGTATGATCATGGCCGTACGTTCACGGGTGGTTGAAGGTTATAGTTTGGCTGACTCTATGGCTGAATTTTCTTATATCTTTGACGATCTTTACCGCGCGATGGTGGCATCAGGTGAGAAATCGGGCCACTTAGAAGTGGTACTTAATCGGTTGGCCGATTACACCGAGCGTCGTCAACAGCTAAAAAATAAGATGACTCAAGCCATGATCTACCCGGTGGTATTAACCGTGGTGGCTATCAGTGTGATTGCTATTTTGCTTGCCGCAGTAGTGCCTGAAGTGGTGGGTCAGTTTGAACATATGGGCCAAGAGTTACCTTGGACAACTCTGCTGTTGATCGCCGCCTCAGACTTTATTAGAGATTATGGCCTCATTGTTTTAGGAGTCGGTGTTGGTATGTTTGTCTTGCTTAAGCGTCTGCTAACTAAACCTGTTTATCGAATGAAATATGATACCTATTTACTGGTATTACCCGTGATTGGGCGTGTTAGTAAGGGGCTGAATACAGCAAGGTTTGCGCGTACTTTAAGTATCTTAACTGCCAGCGCAGTTCCCCTATTAGATGCGATGCGTATCGCCAGTGAAGTACTGATTAATGTGAAAGTGCGTGCCGGGGTTGAAGATGCCACAGCGCGAGTACGTGAGGGGACAAGTTTAGGTGCAGCATTAGGCAATACGAAACTTTTCCCTCCTATGATGCTCTATATGATTGCATCGGGTGAGAAAAGTGGTCAGTTGGAGCAGATGCTCGAACGAGCCGCTGACAATCAAGATAGAGAGTTCGAGTCCAATGTCAATATCGCCTTAGGTGTATTTGAACCTTTGTTAGTGGTGAGTATGGCCGCTGTGGTACTGTTTATTGTACTGGCCATTTTACAACCGATTTTAGAGTTGAATAACATGGTTAGTGGTTAGTGGTTTTATTTTCTGTATTCGCTGATGATGCAGAATGGTTTTATTAAGAGGATGTAGTTAATGCAAACAAGAAAAAAACAACAGGGCTTTACCTTACTTGAAGTCATGGTTGTGATTGTGATTTTGGGTATTTTAGCGTCTATGGTTGTGCCAAATCTCATGGGCAACAAAGATAAAGCCGATGTGCAAAAAGCGATCTCTGATATCGTGGCATTAGAAAACTCTTTAGACATGTATAAATTAGATAACAGTGTCTATCCAACAACAGATCAAGGTTTAGAAGCGCTAACACAAAAGCCGACAAGTACACCTGTGCCACGTAATTACCGTGAAGACGGCTATGTGAAACGTTTACCACAAGATCCATGGAGAAACGATTACCTATTATTGAGCCCTGGTGAAAATAGTAAGATTGATGTTTTTAGCATAGGACCGGATGGCCAGGCTGGGACTGAAGATGATATTGGTAACTGGAACCTACAGAACTTTCAGTGATCACTGAATCTTCTGCTTATTCATATTCTATGGTGACTGTTAAGGCTGAAATTTGATGAAGCGTATGCATCAAAGGGGTTTTACCTTACTGGAAGTTTTATTGGTCATCCTCTTAATGGGGCTGGCCGCTTCTGCTGTTACCATGGGAATGGGGGGATCAGATAAGAAAAAGAAACTGGAAGCAACAGCCAAGCAATTTATTGCGACCACTGAAATGGTGCTTGATGAGACTGTCCTTAATGGTTTTTTTATTGGCATTATCGTCGAAGACACTAGCTACAAATATGTCGTTTATGATGATGAAAAATGGCAAGATTTAACCCAAGATAGGCTGTTATCTGAGCGGCAGATGAATGAAGGTGTACAAATAGACTTAATGCTTGATGGCTTGCCTTTAGCGCAAGAAGATGAAGACGATGAGTCCTTTTTGGGTCAGTCTTTAATGGAGCAGTGGGCTGAGGAAAGAGAGAAGTTTCCTGAGCCACAAATTCTGTTATTTCCAAGTGGCGAAATGAGCGCTTTTGAGTTGACGTTTGTAAGCGAAGATGAATCAGGTAATAAGGTAACGGCTTTAGTTGTGGGTGATGGGCTGGGGCGATTAACCTTAGGAAGAAAAGATGATTTCGACCATCAATAAAACCAAAGGAATGACCTTACTTGAGGTCATTGTAGCCTTAGCCATTTTTTCAATTGCGGCGGTGTCCATCACTAAAAGTTTAGGCCAACAGATGGCTAATATGCCTATCTTAGAGCAGCGTACTTATGCTCAGTGGGCGGCAGACAATGTGATGGTTGATGCAAGATTAGAAACACGGTTTCCCAAAGTTGGTAAGAAAGAAGGTAAAATTGAATTTGCCGGTAAAGATTGGTATTGGCGTAAAGAAGTCATTAAAACTGAAGATGATAATATGCGAATGATCCGCATTAGTATTAGTGATGAGAAGCGTTATAAGCGAGTGCTTGCTCAGGTAAATAGCTATGTATTCAATTCAGAAGCGTAACGGCGCGGGTTTTACCCTGCTTGAAATGCTGATCGCAATTTCGATTTTTGCCATGTTGGGTCTAGCTTCTAATGCACTACTACAGACTGTGATGCGTAACGATGAAGTAACCAAAGATTTCTCTAATAAGCTCAAGGCGATGCAACAGGGTTTTGGTGCTGTCGAGCGTGACTTAATGCAAATGGTCGCACGTACTCCACGTTTATTAGAAGGGGGCCGTGGCACTCATGTTTTTCAAATAGGCTCAGATATTGTAGATTCGGAATCTGACGCGTTAATTTTTTATCGTTTAGGTTGGTTAAACCCTAGTGGCATCTTACCGCGCGGCAGTATTCAATCTGTCGCCTATGTTGTTCAAGAAAATAATCTAGAACGTTGGTATTACCCCTACCCAGATCCTGAATTTAACAGTGAGCCGATAAAAACCATCGTGATGCGTGATGTACTTGCGGTGGAATACACATTCTTTGTTAAGGATAAATGGGAAGATAAAGTGGATGCCACTCAATTGCCAAAAGCAATAGCGATGGAGATTGAATTAGAGGGGCTAGGTAAAATTCAGCGTAAGTTTTTACTTCCTGTAGGTGCAACAGCTGATGCAGCTAATGATGATAGTAAGGACGGCGACGATAGCAAGGATGATGACAAGGACAAAAATGGTTCAGATAAGGAAGATAAATAGTGGGTAAGCTGCCAAATAAGCAGCGAGGAGTCGCACTGATTGTGGTATTGCTTATCGTGGCCATGGTGGCAATTATTGCGACCAATATTAATAGTCGTAATCAACTTTCGATGCGTCGTACGTTAAATGTGGCCCAATATGATCAGGCGTTTTGGTATGCTCTTGCTGCTGAAGAACTGACTAAAAAAGCATTGAAGCAAGACCTGGAAGATGATGACAATCGAGTACACTTACAGCAATATTGGGCTCAGTCTGATATGGTTTTTGATGTTGATAATGGTGTTGTTGGCGGTAAAATCAGTGATATGCGTGCTTGCTTTAATCTTAATTCACTTGCGGTTGGCGACACAGAAAAAGAAAAAAACAATCCCAATGGCCAAGATAAACTGTCATTAGCTGCCCGCCAATATAAGGGCTTGTTAGTGGCGTTAGGAATGGATGATTTTTCAGCAGAACAGCTGACTTACACCTTGAAAGATTATCTCGATGAGGACACTCGTTCGAGCCAATTTGGTGCAGAAGATGCGGAATATGAATCTCGTCATGTGCCCTATCGCGCAGCGAATACCTTGATGAGTCATCGTAGTGAGTTAAGAGCTGTTATCGGGTATTCTCAGGACCTTTATCTCAAATTGTTACCCTATATTTGTGCCATCCCTGGTAATACCCAGCAGTTATTGAACGTCAATACCATTAAAGTTGAACAAGCAGCACTGTTAGCCGGCATGTTCAATGGCAAAATGTCTGTGGGTGAAGCTGAAAATGTGATTAATCAGCGTCCAAATGACGAAGGCTATGAAAAAATTGAAGATTTTAAAACAAACTCGTCGGTTGCTAATTTATTGTCTGAGGATGCAGCCTTAAGTTCAAGTTTTGTTATTAAAAGCAAATACTTCCGACTCGAAGCAGCCGCTAAGGTCGATACCGCAGTATTCCGTTTAGAGAGTGTCATTAAAGCAGAAGGTTCAAGTTTTAATATATTGACTCGGCAGTTTGGTGGACAAAAATAATGACAATCTTATTGGCTAGTCGCCATAAGATCGGTGGAGAATGAGTGTGAGTGAGAGATTATTTATTCGCTTAGGGACAAATTCAGATCAAGCCTGTGACTGGGTCGTTTGGTCAGAACAGGAACAAGAAATTATTGCTTCAGGTGAATTAAAAAATGCCGAAGCATTAGCTAGCCTAACAAAGCGCGCAGAACAGAGTGTTGTCGATGTGTTAGTACCATCATCAGCGATCACGTTAACCTCAGTTGAATTACCTGAAAAAGGTCAACGTCAGGCAATTCAAGCACTGCCTTTTATGCTGGAAGAATCCTTAGCAGAAAATGTGGATGAGCTGCATTTTGTGCCAGGCCCACGAGATGGGGAATCATTGAGTATTGCGGTAGTATCACATCAACAGATGCAAGAGTGGATGAGTTGGTTAAGTGAAGCGGGTCTAAAAGTGAATAAATTAGTTCCTGACTGTTTAGCTTTACCTCTTGATGGCTGTCAATGGGCTGCTATTAAATTTAATCAGGAATATTTAGTCAGAACGGGTGCAGGATCGGGTGTGTGCCTTACATCTGATTGGCTCGATATTGTGTTACCCAAATTACTTCCAGTGGATCAAGACACATTAGTGACAGTAGCTGGCCACAGTGAATTAGCGTTCACTGGTGCAGATGTAAAACCTCAAGCACTTGAACTGCCAATGTTAGTATTAGCAAAGGGGATTATCTCTGCGCCATTGAACCTGCTATCAGGTATTTATAGCCCTAAGCGTGAGTATAGTAAGCATTTATTTTTATGGCGAAATGCAGCTATTGTGATAGCGATGACTTTGATATTAAGCTTAGTAAATAAAGGGCTTAATATTGCTCAAATGAATGCTGAGCATTCAAGATTGAAGGCTGAAAGTGAAAAGATTTATCAGCAAGCTGTACCGGGTAGCTCCAGAATTATCAATTTACGCTCTCAAATGGAAAAAAAGCTACATAGCATGCAGGGAAATAGTGGTGGCAGTGAGTTTTTTAGTCTGCTGCAAGGGTTAGAACCTGCTTTTACTCAAGTGCCGACACTTAAGCCTACAAGCTTACGGTTTGATAGTACGCGCAATGAATTGAGAATGCAGGTGACAGCAAAAAACTATGCTCAAGTCGAACAATTTAAAACCATTGTATCGGCTACCTATCAACTCGATTCAGGCGCAATGAATAGTGGCGAAGACTCAGTAACCAGTACGCTAACATTGAAGAGTAAATAATATGGAAAACCTCAAAGTTTGGTGGAATGGACTTATTTTACGCGAGCAACAGCTTGTTGGAACCTGTGGCTTTTTTTTGTTATTAGCTATCTTGTATTGGGGGATCTGGACCCCGATAGTAAACGCAGAGTTGAAGGCTGAACGTGGTTTACAGGCGCAACAAAAAACTTTAAATTTTGTTAAAAAAACGGCAAATCAGATTGAAGGATTACGTCTAAATAGCAGTAAGGCTAGTTTTAGTGGCAGTTTAAGTGCCGCTGTGAACCAGAGCGCTGGGGCATTTGGTCTTGAAATAACGCGCATGCAGCCTCAAGCAAATAAGATACAAATTTGGATGGACGATGTGCCTTTTGATGCGTTATTGGGTTATTTAAATGAGTTGATACAAGTCAAAGGTTTATCATTAGATAGTATCGATCTTGCCGAATCAGATCTCGCGGGATATGTTAAAGTACGCCGCATTCAGCTTTCACAATAGTCTAGTTAATGATTCAAGTTAACTCGTCATTTTTATAGGTGTTGTAGTGAATTTAACCAAAAAAATAATATTAGGTGTGCTTGTTTACCTAACTTTTATGCTTGTACTCTTACCAGCTGATATTGCCGTTAAGCTGGCTCCACTGCCCACTAATATGAATATTAGTGGTGTTTCTGGCAGTATCTGGTCTGGAAAAATTGAATCTGTCAGTATTGGGCAACGACAAATAGATCAGGTTCAATGGCAATTAAGTCCTTGGGGCTTACTTTTAGGTAAAGTAACGTTAGATCTTGTCATCGGAAACCCTACTTCCCCTGTTAATGGTAAAGGCTTAGTCACTTTATCGATGTCGGGTATTGATGCTGAAGGGTTAAAGTTTGATGCGCCAAGTCGTTTTCTATTGGGTGAGACTCGTTTGCCTTTTCGCACCGAAATTGCAGGTGAGTTGAGTGTGTTTATCGGTACCTTGCAACAAGGTCTACCTTGGTGTGAACAATTAGATGGTAAGCTTTTTCTCAATGCTGTTCGGGTAAAAAACCAGTTTGGTCATTATCCATTAGGTGATATCGAGTTAGCCTTAGCGTGTATCGATGGTAATGTTGAAATAAGATCTAATGAAGAAATGAATCAACTGGGTTTCAATGGCAGCGTGCTACTGCAAGCTGAAAAAAATGTCGTCATTTCAGCCAAAATAAAAGAAACGGCTTCTCAACCTGACGATCTTAAAAAAGCGCTTACCTTTTTAGGTAAGAAAGACAGCAATGGTTATTACCCTATTAAGTATCAAGGGATAATCCCTTTATAAATAGGAATTTCCGCCTTACCAAGGCGGAAAGTTCAACCACAAATCAGCGAGGTAACACAATCTTCATTGTGATCTATATAGCCATTAAAAACCTTGCCTTTGCTAAACCGAGTAGACAAGTTTTCAAGTAATCGCATGGAAACATGATTATTAGCGAGATTTATGTCGATTAATTCTGCAGCATGAAAATCAAAATATTCTCCCACACTTGGGTATAACGCCTTGAATAACGCTTCTTTCATTGAAAAGGCAATGGTTAAGCCAAGAGAAAAATCTAATCCACTATTGTGTAACAAATCGAACTCTTTATCTTGAATAATGCTTGCAGAAATGGATAAGGCTAATTCAGCTGACATCATGTCTTCAACATCCAGACCGACATACTGGTATTCATCTACCCTCGCCACTGCAGCCATAGCAATATTTCGGCTATGGGTAATTGAGCCGATAAAACCTATTGGCCACACTGGCGCTCTATTCTTGCCAATAGAGATATGAGTATTGGTGGCTGATTTTATAAGTAAGGCTTGCGCGGCACAAAACCTTCCCGCTAAGAACTCTGCTTGGCGTTTAATAACAGAGCCTGAAATTGACGCTGGGCATACTATAGCGAAATGTTCAAAGAACACTCGATGATAATGCTCCAAATTGAAAGAGTAATGCACCACACTCAGTTTGTGTAAATCAGGAAATCCGATAAGCTTTTCATTATATAAAAATGGGTTATCTTTTAATTTCAAAGAGCAAATTCCCTTATGACAACACTCATTAACCTGAACTCGGGATAACGAGTGTTAAATACGTTTGATTTTTTACTTAAAATCAACAAGTTAAACTCCACCTGGTTATTATTCATCCACCCACTTGCTTAATGCCGACATTTTTGTCGATATCAAGGCGGGATTTCGTACGTAATAGCTGGCTATTACTAGAAAGCACAACAAAGATAGGGGCCAAAATAGCGATATTAAGCGGCACTGCTTAACCCGAGCTCAGGTTAATTAAGATACAAACTCTCCCCAAAAAAACAACAGCGTTTGAAAAACCTCTTGTCCAACCAAGCGCTAATTCATGAGGCGCTATTTCAAGATGCTGGTTTCAGAGCCCCGTAGGATAGCTGGATAAAGCGGAGATGACACGACTGGCGTAAGAGACGCTGATACCAACTATCACTCTGATTATCCTAATATTAACAAGCAGGCTTTGTTATATGAACTATTTTAGCTTGAAACTTTTTTAGCAGATATTGAATAAACTAACGGCACACGCTGCGCATTATGCATTAGCACGTAACGGGCATGCTCATTACCTTGTTGATCTGTCACCATTTCTTGCTGCAAATCGGCAAATGCATCATAGGGACTAAAATCGAACTCGTTATACATCTTAATCTCGAGTCCTGCAACAATAAGCGCGTTCAATACCTCGCTGATTGGATGCGGCCAAGTGACGACCGTCTCTTTTTCTCCGGTGCAGTTTTCGGTATACGTCGCCTCTTCATCGATATCAGGCTCCGCTTGAGAAAAATAATTATAGCCACCAAATATGGCTTCTAAAGGATGAAATTCCGCCATATAAAACTCACCACCGGGCTTTAAATTATCACTGATAACGTGTGCCCAGCGGGTTAAATCCGGTAACCAGCAAATAACGCCATATGAAGTAAACACAATATCAAATTGACGATTCAACTTTTCAGTAACAGAGTAAACATCGCTGCAAATAAACTCGGCTTCAAGCTCGCTGCGCTGCGCCAAATCTTGTGCCTGTTCGATAGCCACAGAAGAAAGATCAATCCCTGTCACCTGAGCGCCTTCTCTAACCCAAGATAAGCTATCAAGTCCAAAGTGGCACTGTAGATGCAGTAAACTTTTACCTTTTACGTCAAGCTCAGCGCGCTCTATTTCCATTAATGAACAGCTTCCATCAAGAAAAGCCTCAACATCATAAAACTTCGAACCAACATGTATTTTCGTGCGTTTATCCCATGCACTTTTGTTTGTCTCTAAGTAATCCATTGCTTAAACCTATTTATTTGTTATTTTATGTCCTGTGGGGAAATCACCGACTCATTAGTCAGACCCCCAACCTCATCGCCACTTAAACTAACAGAACGAAACAAAAAATAAAATAACTCTTATAAAACATAGTAATAAAAATATAATGTCAATTTTTGACTATGTAAGAAAACTGATATTTAAAAAGGACTTAATCACATGATACTACGGCCCATTATCCTCACGAGCCTCACCGCCTTACTCTTATCTTGCTACATGATTAACGTTAACGCCGCAACCCATTCTCCCACTGAGCACAGCCATCAATCACTCACATTGGATAGTGATAGTCTTCATGCACTAATGGCAGAAACTGGAGCTGGGGCTTTAGAGATACAAGGCATTACTGGCTTATCTCACATAAAACTCGAAGCTGATATCTATACCTATGTAGGGATAGATCCTATCCTCACACTTGAGAAAAATGGCCATTCAGCGCAGTTAATCGCCAATTTTGACAAGCATAATACCCACGGGAACTCGCCTTATATCAACCTTATTGTCAAAGTGCCTGCCAATATGAACATGGATATACATGATGGTTCTGGCAAGATTAACATTCAGGGTTCGAACGCTAACATCAAGCTTAAAGATGGATCAGGTAGCATAGATATTAACGGAGGTAAAAACATCAATATTGAAGACGGATCAGGCTCCATTACACTCTCTGATGTTGATGGACAGATCATATTAAACGATGGATCAGGATCAGTAAAAATGGTACGGATTAACGGTGATGTCACCATTAATGATGGATCTGGCAGTCTCATTATTGAGGACGTTCAAGGTCTCGTCACCATAGATGACGGCTCTGGTAGTATTAGTGTGGTTAACACTAAAGGTTTAAAAATCATTGAAGCGGGTTCTGGCAACCTCACTTTTAATCATATAGATGGTAAAATAAGTATGCAATAACAACGTTGCTAAATCGTATCTCAGATCGACACACTCCAAATTTGTAGCTATTTGAACAACTAGCTACAATATTATCCCTCTACATACAGGGGCTGCGACGTAGAATATTAAAATCACAGCCCCAATTCATACCAATATGATTTAGCTCGCTAGATTTTCACTTGAAGATTTTAATGAATTTGCTTTTGGTTTGTTTCGCATCCAAAAGCGCACAATAAGCAGCCCAGACAAAAGAATAAAAACCCATCGTACAGCTTGCACCTGCCAATACTCAGGATAATTATCACCATTTTTAAACTCACTTAACACTATTACTGTAAATAACACTAAGTAGAGCTTAATTCTAATAGGATCTGACATTGCAATTAGTGGCATCATTTTTACAGCACCATAAGCACATAAAAGTCCCACAAAGGCCCCCATTACCACATCTTCAGGCCAGTGTGCCCCGACCATGATGCGAGAGCTGGCAACAACAGTGGCAACGATAACAGCGGAGCATTTTACCCAAGATTTACTCGTTGATAAAAATATAATACCGGCTAATAGAAACGAAGTAGCAGCATGGCCTGAAGGGAAGCTATGTTCATGTCTAACTTTGCCAATAACATTAAGGTAATCGAGTATTACAGCAGGTCTGGGAGCATCGAAGTATTGCTTAAGAAGTGGTACAACAATTAAACTTAACAAAGCCGCGACAACCACTCTGCCCGTTAATTTAGGACGAAAAACAAGATAACATAGCACCATTGCACCTAAGGTAACGCCATCGCCCATATTCGTCACACTAGCCTGCAACCAAGCAGGAATACTGGTACTAAAACCATTGATAGTATTGAAGATATGTAGATTTGACGCTTCGTTAATCGTTAACACATGCAGAATAAACATCATCAATAGCAGCAATTGAAATCCACTGCCTTCTAACTCACTAAGCCGAGTTATTGTGTGTGGTGGCGTTTTAAGCCTACGCGTAACGTCTTGTAATAAAAAAGCCATTGATTCTCCAAAAGTACAAGTTGCAACATATCCACTTTAGGATATACCTAGCCTTGCGTTATCAAAAATTGACATCCTTATGACTAATCGTCCTTTAACTACTCAGTGTTCTTTACCTATGGTAGAGCGGGCTCAAATTGAAAATACACTTTAGTCTAGTTATGACGTAGAACCTTGATAGCAAATCACTCTCGCCCAGATTCAATCCATACGAATTAGTCCTAAAAGCTTATATACCTTATATGACAATTTAAATCTCCTGTAGCGAATGCCAGATTAAAGGGGTGAGTGTGAAAAAAGTGTGAAAGCGGTAAATAAATTAAAAACAAGAAAGACCCAACAGAAGAATATGAGATCTTTGCCTAAAACGGAACTTTTTCCCGCTATTCTACGCTTCTTTTAAGATGATGATCTCTGCTTCTGATACCGACTCAGACACTTAAACATCACCTTTAACATGGTGACTTATCAACATAAAAAACCGTAACCCTACCGCTTATAGAAACACAGCGAAACGACACCTAAAAAGGTTTTATATTTATTTAATTATTGACGGCAAATAAATAATCTAATGATTTAATGTTAGGTTTACTAATCAAATATAAACAATGTTAAGTCATTAATATCAATTTAGCCTTTTGATGTTAAGCAGGTGCCGTGGTAATGTAAGCAGCATTACGCAACCGATCTATTAAACAACATTTTATTATGAATCCCGTACCGTACCCTTCATTCTCTATCCAATTATTAGCAATTAAATATTGGCCTATTTGGTTTGCCTTTGCGACACTTGCATTGATAGTAAATGTGCTACCTTATTTTCTATTGCGTCGACTTGGATATGCCATTGGGTTATTTGCAATGCCCCTTTTAAAATCGCGCTCTAACGTGGCAAAATGCAACTTGAAACTTTGCTTTCCTGAATATTCTGAATATCAATGCACTGCGCTGGTGAAGAAGAACTTTCAATATACAGGAATGGCACTAATTGAAACTGGAATGGCTTGGTTCTGGCCTGAATGGCGAGTACGCAGAATATCATCAGTGATTGGCAAAGAAAAACTACTTAAACAAGAGAAAAATGGTCGTGGGGTTTTGCTTTTATCTAGCCATCACCTAAATCTGGAAATGACAGCCCGTATCTTTAGTCAATTCACTAAAGGTTATGCTGTCTACCGACCAAACTCAAACCCTGTTTACGAGTTTATTCAACATCGAGGCCGTACTCGTAGTGGCCATAAAATGATTGATCGTAAAGATATAAAGTCCATGCTTAAAGTATTAAAGAAAGGTGATCTACTTTGGTATCTAGCTGACCATGACTATGGTCCAAAAAACTCTGTATTTGCTCCATTCTTTGCAGTAGCGAAAGCAGCAAGCACTACAGGCTCAAGTGTATTAATTGATGCAACACGTTGCGCTGTGATTTCTGCAGTCACTGTTGTAAAAAATAGCCACTATACATTACATATTGGAAATGACCTCAGTAAGCAGATTGAAAGACGCAATCCAGTCAGTACAGCAAGCATAGTAAATCGAGAGCTAGAAGGGATGATTAATCGCGATATCCCAGCATGGATGTGGCTACATAAACGCTTTAAAACACGTCCAGAAGGATTAGAGAATGTCTATTCTAAAAACTTAACACTTACTACATCAAGGCTTCCGGGAGATATTGCTGAGGTAGAATAAAAGGTTAACTCGGCACTTTTAGATTGATACATTTCAGAGAGCTGATTAACATCAGCTTTTTTTTCCTGCTAAAAGACTTTATTTTAATCTCACGCTTTAACGCGGCGGATCGATCCCCCACCAGCTCTTGATAAACCAGTTTAAGCGGCCCCTTACCGCGCAGAAATTTAGCCGCTTTAACACCGCCACTTTCATGCTCACTAAAACGACGCACTATATCTAATGTCACCCCAGTATAGAGGTGACCGTTAGCACATTCGATCATGTATAAGTACCATGTAGATTCACTCATATATGATCACTGCTCCATTATTTATCTAAATCTAACAGTCCGAGAAAAAAAGCGTATTCCTGCGCCGTGTCCTCATAACGGCGATAGCGGCCGCTCTTACCACCATGGCCCGCCTCCATATCAATATGAAACAAGAGTTGATGATCATCTGTTTTATAGTCACGTAACTTGGCCACCCATTTAGCAGGTTCAAAATACTGCACTTGAGAATCATGTAAACCAGTAGTCACTAATAAATGTGGATAAGCTTGCCGTTTAACTTGATCATAAGGAGAATAGCTCAGCATATAGTCAAAATACGCCTTCTTATTCGGATTTCCCCATTCATCATACTCATTTGTCGTCAAAGGTATCGACTCATCCAGCATAGTTGTCACAATATCAACAAAAGGTACATGTGCCGCAACAGCAAAATAACGTTCGGGAGCCTGATTAACCACCGCCCCCATCAAAAGCCCACCAGCACTGCCACCCGCAGCCACCACTCGTTGACTGTCTGCATAGCCTTGTTCAGTGAGTGCTTGAGTCACATCAACAAAATCATTAAAGCTATTTTGCTTATTCAACATACGACCATTGTCATACCAAGGTCGCCCTAGCATTTCACCTCCTCTCACGTGAGCAATGGCGTACACCACACCTCGATCCAGTAAGCTTAATACTGCACTGTCGAAATCAGGCTCTATAGTGTGCCCATAAGCGCCATAACCATATTGGTACAGAGGATTGGTGCCATCTTTATTAAATGTATCTTTTCGATATACCAAACTCACCGGCACCTTGGCACCATCTCTAGTACCAATAAACACGCGTTCAGTTTGATAACATTCACTATTGAAATCTCCCAGTATCTTTTCCTGCTTTAGCAAAATACGCGCTGATGCCTGAGTAAGATCATATTCATAAATAGATTCTGGGGTTGTAAGGCTGGAATAGTAGATGCGTAACTTATTGGTCTGCTGGCTCGCATTCATATCTAATCCGGCAACATAAGCGGGATCACTAAAAATGAGCTGATAAGGTTTCTGCTGACCAAACGGGCGAATTTCAATATGACTCAGTCCATTGACTCGGGTCTGGACAATCAGAAAATCCTCCAGCAATAATATATCCTCGATACGGCTATTAGGATCGGTAGCAATCACTTGTTGCCATTTGCTTTTATCTGAAAATTCACTCTCATTTACCTTCATCAAGCGAAAATTTTCAGCCAACCAGTTGGTCAAGATATAATACTCATCGCCAAGCTTAGCGACGGAATACTCATGTCCTTCTTCACGCGCTAAAAGAGGTCTAAACTTATCAAGTGGCCTATTGGCATCAAGCTCAGATATTTCGCTAGTGATTGTACTCTCATGATACAGAACAATACGCGTTTCATCTAAACTCTTACCCAGTCCGATATAATAACTATCATCGAATTCCTCATAGACCAACACATCTTGTGCTTGTTCGGTACCTAACTGGTGACGGAATACTTGATTACCCAGTAACGTTTGCGGATCTTTCTTAATATAAAAAACATATTGGTTATCGTTAGCCCACACCAGATGACCATCGGTACCCTCTAATATATCGTCAAGCAACTCACCACTTTCAATCACTTTGAAATAAATTTTGTAGATACGCCGACTTAGCAGATCTTCACCGAAAGCCAGCATAGACTCATCTGGACTTACATTTATTCCTCCGAGACCATAGAAATCTTGACCCTCGGCGCGAAGATTAACATCCAACAATATTGTCTCATCCTCACCTAATGTCAGACTTCGGGTCGCAATAGGATATTCAAACCCCTGCTGATAGCGACGACAATACCAGTGCGAATGCCACTGATAAGGCACGCTAGACTCATCCTTATCTAACCGTCCAACCAGCTCATCAAATAATGTCTGCTGCAAAGATTCATAAGGTAAAAACTGTGCTTTTTTATAAGTGTTTTCTGCTTCTAAATACTCGATAACCTTAGGTTCTTGACGCTCATCATCACGCATCCAATAGTAATTATCAGTACGTTGTAGCCCATGCATGTTCATTTCGTAGGGTATTTTGTCAGCAACAGGCGGCTGCATTGAAGTCACGGTTTTCATAGAAGTACATCCAACAGGTAAGGTTAATAGGCGTAATAGTGGTCATATACTTATAGGACTCACAACGAACTCACCTCTCATTGATCATCCTTGACAAATAAAGCGCTAGCTTAGTGAATTTAACAGCAATAGGCTTGAGTCTAAAGTCGATTATCTCCTAGGTAAAGTTAAATCATCAAGTTCTACTTCAATCAATTCAAGGGGCAAATTCCATAGAGAAGGTATTGCTAATCAAGTTACTACTGCAATTATCAATGGTGATAACCTAATTAAGTTAATGACGTTAAGCCTCGATGAAATATTTTCGGCGATGATATATAGATGCTCGTTTCAGAGTTCACATAAAATGGCTGAATAAGGCAATGATTGAGGTAATCCTTGTTCCCTTGTTGATAGCACTAACACAATGCAGTGATTCTCTGGGAACTCCAGCAAGGCCTGTCCTTTAGGTATATTCAATGAAAAAGGCTTGAATATATCATTACTCTTGTCATCCTTATTAAATTAATGCACTCTATTTGCGCTCATATCAATGAGCAAATTCTCAGGGCGGGGTGAAACTCCCCACCGGCGGTGATAGTGTTTAGGTTAACCTCAACCTTAAGCCCGCGAGCGCCCAAACGCAGCTCTTATTTCTGATGGAGCAGGCTTGGGGTCAAGCAGATCTGGTGACTTTTACTCAATAAAACACTCCAGAGCCGACGGTAATGAATAGCATTAGCCAACGAACAAATACTGGCAATCCTATACTCAGTCCGGATGAAAGAGAATATAAGAAAAATAATGCACATCACTCTTTAGTGAGGATGAGATTTATTAACCTCTTATTTGTGCGCCGCATAGCGTTACTTATGCCGCGTCATTTTCTGTACGCCCTGATTCTGGCAAACTCAATGTTGTTTATTAAGGATTTTAACCATGAATCAGTCATTACTTACCCCTTTTGGCACCCCAATTGAGCGCGTGGAAGCCGCGCTACTCTCTCTTCAACAAGGTCAAGGTGTACTTGTTGTCGATGACGAAGACAGAGAAAACGAAGGTGATTTGATCTATTGTGCAGAAACACTAACCAATGAACAAATGGCACTGTTAATTCGTGAGTGCAGTGGCATTGTCTGCCTGTGTTTAACCGACGAACGTATTAAGCAATTAGATTTGCCCCCTATGGTCGAAGATAACTCTAGCCAGTATGGCACAGCATTTACTGTCAGTATCGAAGCAAAAATAGGGGTCACTACTGGGGTTTCTGCAGCAGATCGTGTCACCACAATCAAAGCCGCTATCGCTGATAATGCTACTGCTGACGATCTCGCTCGCCCTGGACATGTTTATCCACTTCGTGCTCAGCCAGGTGGTGTATTTACTCGCAGAGGCCATACCGAAGGAACGGTTGATCTAATGAAACTCGCAGGCCTGAAACCTGCTGGCGTATTATGTGAAGTCACTATGCCTGACGGCACTATGGCGAGATTAGCAGAAATCATTGAATTCGGAAAGTTGCATAATCTACCCATACTCACCATCGAAGATATTGTCGAGTACCGTAAAGCCTTATTAGCTAAAGCAAGCTAATACTACTCATTAGCTCACTCTCTCAAAAGATGATCATTGTCAATTGATGAGTCATAC
The DNA here is from genome assembly GCF_013248905.1 of Shewanella sp. VB17. NCBI lineage: Bacteria > Pseudomonadati > Pseudomonadota > Gammaproteobacteria > Alteromonadales > Shewanellaceae > Shewanella > Shewanella sp. VB17. The sequence continues at coordinate 383,801 of NZ_JABRVS010000001.1, read as the reverse complement.
TAAACAAAAAGCAGTTGCCACTGCTTTTTGTTTATTTTTTATGAATTTAAGTTAGCACTTATGCAAAAAATTAACGCGCTAAATATTACGCAACAACACTGCTCATAATACTCGACGATTCATTCACCGCCATTTTAGCCAGATCTTTATCAACAAAAAACAGTGCTTTACCGTCTTCGCCAATCAAACGGATCTTATCGACAACAGATTTAAATAACTTCTCTTCTTCGTGTTGCTCAGAAACATACCACTGTAAAAAATTAAAGGTCGAATAATCTTGATTAGTAAAAGCTGCATGAGCCAGTGCATTGATTTTACTTGTGATCATTTGCTCATGTTCATAGGTATACTCAAACAATGCCAACAAAGAAGAAAATTCAGATTGTGGCGCTTCAATAGCACCCAATAGCGGCATACCGCCTGTTTCGCTCACGTAAGTAAACAAACGATGCATATGTTGCATCTCTTCATCGGCATGGACACGCATAAATTGGGCTGCACCTTCGAACCCTTTACCTTCACACCACGCACTCATCTGCAAGTAAAGGTTAGAAGAAAAAAACTCAACATTTATTTGAGCATTTAGTTGATCAATCATTGTTTGTGCAAGCATTATTTTTCCTATCGACACATGTTTGTTTGAATAAATATTCTAGCTGGCGCATTGTCGTAAAATCAGGTTCAGAAATCAACAAAATTTACTTAAGTTATTGTTTTAAAATACAAACAATTATCATTAGTCTTCTCGTCAGCTTTACCAAACAACAGACAACATCTCTGTACTAGGTAATGACAAATCATGGCAATACAGGGAACTCATAATGTTAAATTTGAAAAAATTCATCCAAAACACCTCTGAAGATCATACCCTTCCCCCTCGAGCATGGCATAATGACCACAACGTTAACTTTCCTCTTTTCATTTCACATTATTGTAAAGGTAGCCAGATGCCCACCCAAGCCGATCCTTGCTCTCAACCCAATCTAATCCAACCAGATGAAGCCATAGCGTTACTTCTCAAACAAGTCGCCCCACCCGATGGGTCAGAAGTCGTACAACTTACTCATGCATTGGGCCGTATACTGGCTGAAGATCTGACATCGGCTATCGATTTACCACCTTTTGATAATTCTGCAATGGATGGCTACGCTTTTCGCTTCGATGATCTCTCCGTCAACAAAAGTCTGACACTAATAGGTCAATCTTTCGCAGGTCATCCATTTCAAGGTGAAATCACACCTAACACCTGCATACGTATTATGACTGGGGCACCGCTACCATTTGGTTACGATACAGTGCAGATGCAGGAAAGAGTAGACGCTAAAGAGCAAACCGTTGTCATTGAAGCGCCAAAAGCAAAAGGCGCAAACCTGCGTTACCGAGGGGAAGAAATTAAAACTGGGGGTAAGGTCTTATCTAGGGGAACCTTAATCGGCGCAGCGCAGATGGGCGTCTTAGCGACCATAGGTGTCAGCCAACTTCGCGTGATTCATCAGGTTAAAGTTGCCTTTTTCTCAACTGGAGATGAATTGCGTCCCGTCGGTAGTGAACTCTCACCTGGTCAGATATACGACTCCAACCGCTATACCATCCAAGGCCTACTGAGCAGAGCAAATATAGACTGGATCGATCTTGGTGTTATTGCTGATGATCCAGAAGCGATACGCCACGCTTTCCGTGATGCAGCCTCTCGTGCCGATATGGTACTAACATCAGGCGGTGTTTCAGTTGGAGATGCTGACTACACCAAGCAAATACTCAATGAGGAGGGCGAGATCACCTTTTGGAGGCTAGCCATCAAGCCTGGGAAACCCTTCGCCTTTGGTCATTTAGGCAAGGCGGTGTTCTGTGGACTACCGGGAAATCCAGTTTCTTCGATGGTGACCTTCTATAAACTCGTTTGGCCGCTACTGCAAAAAATGCAGGGGTTGCCACACATCCAGCCGTTACAACTAAAAGCTAAGCTAAAAGGGGATTTACGTAAGTTTCCAGGGCGTGTTGAATACCAACGGGGCATTCTAAGCCACAACGAACAAGGTGAAGCAGAAGTTAGCCTCACAGGTGGACAAGGTTCGGGAATGCTCACCTCCATGAGTTTGGCTAATTGCTTCGTTATCTTAAACCAAGAACAGGGCGACACACCTAACGGAACATTAGTGACCGTTGAACCGTTTAATTCGGTACTTTGCTGATCCATTCTGTAAGGAAAAAAGATGAACTCAAGCACGACTAACGAGGATATTTTATCCGACAGCGAGATCCTCAGATACAGCCGCCACATCTCCATCAAAGCCATGGATTTTGAAGGTCAAGAAAAGCTGAAACTTGCCAAGGTTCTCGTTGTCGGTGTCGGGGGGCTAGGATGTGCTGCAACTCAATATATGACAATGGCTGGCGTAGGAATGATGACCTTGGTCGACTTTGATACCGTTGAACTGTCTAATCTCCAGCGCCAAGTATTACATCAAGATAATAATATCGGCCAACCGAAAGTTGAATCAGCAAAGGAGAGCCTACACAAACTGAATCCACATGTTCAAATAGACATAATTAATAGTCAGCTGGACGATCATGAACTCAATCGTTTAATCGTAAACCATAGTCTCGTTATGGACTGTACCGACAACATAAAAGTTCGTGAGCAACTCAATAGAAGTTGCTTCACCCACAAAGTGCCATTGGTTTCTGCTGCTGCAATTCGTATGGAGGGCACAATAACTTCTTTCAACTACCAAGATGGTACCCCATGTTATCAATGCTTTAGCAATCTCATTGCGGAACAAAATCTCACGTGCGTCGAATCGGGAATATTATCTCCTGTGGTCGGCATGATAGGTAGCTTGCAAGCAATAGAAGCGATAAAAATCATCAGTAATATGGGCAAGCCACTCATAGGTAAGATATTGATGATTGACGCCATGACGATGGAATTTCGCGAAATGAAATTAGCCAAGCAAATACATTGTAAAGTTTGTGCTAACAACTAACTGACAGTAAAAGTAATGTCTTCACCCGTAAAACCACACACCCAGCCTGTTGTGATTACACTATTAAGCGATGCCATATCGACGCCAGACTCAGTCATCTGGCTTAAGGAATGCGACAGCATGATATCAGTAAGCACTCGGTATTCCTCAGAAGAAATACGTTCAACTTGAGGTTTGAATGGATTGCGATAAATACAAAAATGATATTCATCTTCTGGAGCAGAGATCTTAATATTGTCTTGTTCACCCTGATATTTTAACCACAATTCATAAAGAGGATATGTGGACCTCAGTAATTTGACATCAGGGCGCAGCAGCATCACAACACTCGCCTGTTGATCCTCACTAAGTAACCCAAGTTGCGATAAACTGTAGCAATCTCGTCTATCCCCGGCGTAGTAACTCAGCTGCAGCAGCCATTCTAATTGTGCAAGATCGCTTAAATATTCAAGCCCTGCAAACTCTGTATGCACTGCTATCGTATTAGCCAATAGCTCCGAAAAAAACTCCCCATACTGATTTAAATGACTCTGCTTTAAAGGGTGATGAACTTGATAATTTCGCGCCAATTGATCAAAGCATTGCTCACCTAATATCTTGTCACATATAGGATATGCTGTTCTCATGGCGGCAGTTAACGCTTGATTATTGTTATTTCGATATACCGCTAAACGATCAATCTCTCTGGCATTAACGAGTGAAAGTAATGGTGTATCGAAGCCTTTTTCACTGAGCGCGTCCACAAACGCGTTCTGCCATTCAACTAACCGCATACTAGCGCCCTTGAAACAGAAGGTGTATGTGCTCCCATTGTGGCAGATGTCAGAATATCTGCCGCTATTTTTCTCTCCTGCAACAAACGCTCTAAAGGAGGGAGATCACTATCCCATTCAATCATACTTGGGATCGCCCCATTACGACGAATGAAATGTTCAAATACTTGCCACACCTGTTTATCAACGGGATGATTATGTGCATCGAGTAAAAAGTCACCCTTATCATGAAACCCAGCAAGGTGTATCTGCTTAACCCGCTCCACTGGAATCGAGTTCATAAATGCCTGTATATCCTGTTCTAAGTTATGAGCTGTCACATGGGCATTATTAATATCGAGTAACAAATAACAATCGGCTTCCTGAGCAACAGCGGCAATAAACTCACCTTCAGTCATTTCATTGAATTGGCAACTTAAGTAAGTAGATACGTTTTCCAGCAGCATTCTTTCACCCATAAATTCTTGAACTTGGCTAATACGTTGACTTAGATGAGTCACCGCCTCTTGGGTATAAGGCAAAGGCAACAGATCGGGTACCTTTAATTCTGCATTACCAGAAAAACTAGCATGCTCAGAATACCAAAGGGCTCCCGTCTCTTTTTTCAACGCTTTAATTTGTTTCAGGTAATTAAAATCCAGAGGAGTCAGCCCCCCTAAGGAAAGGCCTACACTGTGAAACACCAAGGGATAGCGCTCACTTATCGCAAGTAACATCTTTTTATTTAGGCCCCCTTCTACCAGCCAGTTATCGACCAGCACTTCAAACCAGGGAATATCAGTGTCACCCGCCGCTAATATCTCCTGTACATGAGGGAGTCGCAGGCCAATGCCTGCGCCCACTAAACTCCCTTCTGCCATTAAGACTTCGCCGGTTTTACAGCTTTAACTTCACCACCCGCGATCTTGTCACAAGTCCCTGCTGGAACATAAACCCACTCATTGGGTAAATGACTTTCTTTGGCCTGACCAGCACAACCATGGCTTTTATCTAGCGCACCACAATCATTTGCACCCGCTTTAGCAATACCTGCACATTTTTCCCAATTAGTAGGCTGATCCGGTACCGCATTCGCCCCAACAGATAAACCTGCTGCTAAAATACCCGCTACCGTTAAACCCAATGCTTTATTTGATGATGCCATTTTATGTTTTCCTTTATAAATGAAGTATTCACTCCCTATAACGAATAGCACATATTTTTGATTGCATCAGGTTAATAAAAAAATCAAAAAAAACCAGTTGTGAAATACAACTGGTTAAATTAAATTGAAATACAATGAATTAGCTAGCCAATAAATTTCAGGTAACCTTGTAAAATAACTGCATTGGCGATATCAATAAAGAAAGCTCCGACTATTGGTACAACCATAAATGCTTGCGGCGAGGGACCCGTTCTTGATACTAATGCCCCCATATTCATCACTGCAGTCGGCGTTGCACCTAAACCGAAGCCACAATGGCCACCAGCAATCACGGCTGCATCATAATTACTGCCCATCAATTTAAAGGTAACAAAATAGGCAAATAAGGCTAATGTCATCGTTTGAACTAACAAAATGATGAGCAGAGGCAGCGCAAGATCGAATATCTCCCACAATTTAAGGTTCATCAACGCCATAGCTAAAAATAATGATAAAGACACAGTGCCCAAGACATCCACACTTTCACTTTTAATCTTATAGCCATTAGAGATTTCTGTAATATTGGTAAACACGACACCTAAAAATAAGGCATAAACAAAATCAGGCATTTTGAGCCAGCCAATATCCAGGCTTGTCACTAAATAATCGATCCATTTTGCGCCGGCAACACACAACAACAAAATAAATAACACTTCTAAAATGCTTTTAGCCGTGACCCTATCTTCCTCTAGTTGATCGTAAGTCAGCAGATCAGGATGTTCTTTATGATGATTACCACCAACACCGAATGAGGACACAAGATTATTTTTACTAATGAGTCTTTGTGCTACTGGACCACCAATAATTCCACCCATGACTAACCCAAATGTCGCAGCTGCCATAGCAAACTCTAAGGTGTTAATACCGTAGTCATCATGAAAGGTCTGTGCCCAAGCTGCTCCAGTTCCATGGCCACCTGAGAGCGTGATCGACCCAGCAATTAATCCCATAAGAGGCTTTAAACCTAAGGCTGTAGCTATGCTCACACCAACGGCATTCTGAATCACAATAAATAAGGATGCGATACCAAGAAAAACAAACACCTTAGTCCCTCCTTTGAGTAGTAATTTGTAACTAGCAGCTAAGCCCACAGTACTAAAAAACATCAACATTAATGTACTTTGCATCGATAACGTAAACTCAAGCGCTATATCATTAAAGTGTAAAACTGTAATAATAGCAGCGATGATAATGCCACCTACAATAGGCTCTGGAATATTATACTTCCTGAGAAAAGCAACATGACGATTCACTGAATGTCCGATAAATAGCACTAAAATCGCGACTAAAAAGGACTCTAACTCACCAATTAAATAAACTGTGTTCATAACATTCCTATTCGATATTCGGCTTCTTTAAGCCTACATCCAACCAAGACACATAATGAAAATAACCATTATCATCGTTATTGGACGTCTTAAATTAAAGATTGATTAACTCGAAGTCATATTTATTATTGAAGTCGCATCTTTGCTAACTTCTTCAATGCTCGCACGTTCAGCTTTAGAAAGGTATTTAGGCTTATTGCTCGAATGAAATTTAGCATTGGCTTTTTTAGCCTTACTTTTCAACGTTTCGTTGATTTTCTTTTTTCTATTCATTTTTTTTACTCACCCACATTCTAGTTTCTACTCAATCGCTCTGGATAAAGCAAAGACCGCGAATTATAACTTACCTCCCCTTAATTCAAACTTTTTATCAGCCTGATTTACACCGATTTAACACTATAAAAGCAGTATAAATAAAGAGAAGATGATTAAACCTTTAATATATTTAAGAAATACATCATGAAAAATAAATACCAATCGATATGCCATTACAGATAACAAATTACTCAACCAAAACCAAAAGAAACCAATAAAAAAACAATGACTCATTTTTATATACACTGCCCCCGTAAAAAAACCAATATTACAGATATACCTAAACGACCTCACAATGCTGAGTTCTGTCAGCCTATGCGAACGCTAAAATGAGTGTAGTGAAGTTGCTTAAGTTATGTAAGTCATCACAACTCAACTCTTGTTTATTCGACCAAGCTAACCCTCGTCTTTACAATCCTTTAATAACTATAATTATTATCATTTGTAGTTATGTTTATGAAAAACGATATGCGCACCAATGCAGTATTGCGCCATTTTGCTCTAGAACACGAAATGAATTTTAACCTTTCATGCATCGCTTTATCTATCTCAGCGGGTGTTATTTACCATGCCTTTCTAGGTCGCCTAGTTCCAGCTGTTCATCTGTCATACAAAAAACGCAGCCTTTGGGCTGCGTTGGGTCTTCTATTTCCATATTAACAACGTCGCTAAATTACTTCGTCACTACCCACAATGCATGCAGCACACCAGGAATAAAAAACAATATACATAAAATAATATTGATCAAGAGATCTTGTCCCACACCAGACTTTAAAAATACGGCCACAGGGGGTAACAAGATGGCTATCACAACGAGCAAAAGCTTATTAGTATCCATTTACTGTCTCCTTTAATTATTTCTGTTTAGGCCAATCTAAGGTCTCAGGATCGGACCATATCTGCAACTGTTTTACCGCCTCTGGCGCAGTAAAATGGGTTCCAGAAACAGGCTGGTTTATATATTGATATGCTTTACCTCGAAAAATAAAGTGTAGACTAAAGGCATGCAGGTAACCTCTATCGGACTCCTCACCACCATAGAGTTGATCACCTAAAATGGGCACACCAATACTGGCTAATGCAACCCTGAGTTGATGTGTCTTGCCACTAAGAGGTTTAAGTAGATATAACCTCAGTCCCTCTGCAATAGACTGAGAAAAGAACTGCGTTTGGGCTGGATTGACCATGGTTCGCATCAGCTTATACATGCTACGACGGGACTTAGCCATATCGCCAGTGATCGACCCCTGTTTTTTCTTCGGTTTACCTTTAGCCAAGGCGACATAGTATTTCTGTATCTTATGTTCAGTGAATAACTGGGTAAACTCGGCTGCTGCCAAACTCGATTTAGCAAACAGCAGAAGGCCTGAAGTTAACGTATCCAGCCTATGAACGGAAAAAAGTTTAATGTGCAAATCTTGCTCTAATCTTGCCATCACACCTGCACTGCCGTCTTGACTATGAAAGTGAACGTTATGAGACTTAGCTATCACGATAAAATCTGTTTCATCGGCGATTATTTGATACATATTTTATCTTAATCTCTAAAAGTGACACTGACAATTAACCCCGGTGTATTATCCATCAAAATAACCTTAGCATTATGTCGAGCAAAAATAGCTTTCACCAGTGATAACCCTAAGCCAGTGCCTTGATTGTGACGACTAGGATCTAATCTAACCAAACGATCAAACACCCGTCCCTTTTCTTCATCTGGGATCCCTGGACCATTATCTCGAATTTGAATTTCACTACCACGTTGAACAATTTCAATCTTTGCCCCTTCACCAGCGTATTTAATCGCGTTATCAATCAAATTAAACAGCGCTTGAAATAACAAATATTTATCACCAGTCATCAGCATGTCATCTGTTGTGGTTAAGCTCAGTGTTTGTTCATTACTTTCAGCCATAACCTCAGCCATTTCATAAAGATCTTCACACAAAATTTTAAGGTTAACATCTTGTAATTCTAGCGTTTGCTGACCCTCTTCGATACGGGTCAGTGATAGCATGGCATCAAATGTGGCTAAGCAATGATCGAGTTTTTCAGTCAAGATAGCGCAGGCTTCAGGTAACTCCTTAGCACTTTTTTCTGGTAACTGCTCCAAGCCGAACCTCAGATGTGATAAAGGGGTTCTTAAGTCATGGGCAATATTGTCTGTCGCGCCTCTTACGGCTAATAAATTATTTTCTAAGGTATCCAACACTTGATTAAACTTACCCGCAAGGATATCAAATTCATCCTGTCGCCAGCTAACGGGGAGTCGTGTTGAGTACTCGCCTTTCTCAATCAAACGACTCAAACGGTTATACTGAACTAAACGACGTAAAATCGCTTTAGAAAAGAGGTACCCTAAGGCAAGGGTTAGCACGATTGTTAGCATCAGAGCTGTAATAGCGGCATTCACGAAACGGTCAATCAAGGTTGCTAACTGATCAGTACGTGTCGCTATAAGTACAGGACCATAACGTGTGATCACTAAACCACCCGTTAAAATATGCAACTTATCTGGACCCGCAGTTAAAATAGGGAATTCACGAGTTTGGGGTAACATCGGCATATCATCGGGGATCAAACTTAACGCACCGACAAGATCTAACGAGCTACGCCATACCACTAATGCAGTCTTAGGATCGGCTGTTTTCACTTGCCTAGCAAAGCTTTGCTTGTCTAAAGTGAGTGCCATTTTTTGATAACGCACTTTCTCTGATGCCAAATGTTTATCGGTTTGCAGTTCCTGCTCATTCATCAGTTGGCGGTACATACCAAGTAATAAGGTGCCGATAATTAAAGTCACAAGGGATGAAAAAATAATAGTAATGTACCAGGCACTACTCTGATAAGGTTTAATTCCCTTGACGGAGACGATAACCAGCTCCTCTAACCGTTTCAATAAGCTCACCAAAACCTAGTTCTTCAAACTTGCGTCTAAGCTTCGCTATATGCACATCAATGACATTAGTGCGAGGATCAAAGTGATAGTCCCACACCGCCTCAAACAACAGCGTACGACTAATAACCTGATTTGGGTGTTCCATCAAATACTTTAATAATTGAAACTCTTTCGGTTGTAGCATTAACTCATGCCCGTCTAAGGTCACTTTACGTGTCAGAAGCTCCATCATTAAATTACCAACAGTTAAACCTGTATCTACAGGTTGAGACAAACCACGTTGCATGAGTTTTTCAGCTCTAACTAAGAGCTCAGAAAATGCGAAAGGTTTCGTCATATAATCATCACCGCCAGCTCGAAGACCTTTAACCCGCTCATCAACATGACTTAATGCTGATAAAATCAATACAGGAGTCTGACTTCCAGTCGCTCTTAATGCTGCAAGTAATTTAAGCCCATCAAGCTGAGGCAACATGCGATCCAGTAATATAAGATCATACTTCATGCTTGTCGCAAGTAGTAATCCCTGATGTCCATCACTTGCCGTTTCAATATTATGGCCCTGCTCAGTAAACCCTTTAACCACATATTCAATGGTGGTTGCATCATCTTCTACAAGTAATATTTTCATATCGTAACTTAATCCCAGGTTAACAATGGCAATGGACGTTGACTCTTAATATCAAAGGCTAATTTACGCTTGCCCATGGCGTCTATAAGCTTAATTTCCAAATAACTAATCCCAAGATCGTGATCGATTTTAGCCCCAACAATATGGCCATTACGATCTTCCATAGCTTTATCAACTAATGAATAAAAAGTCTGTTCCATCTCTTCTATTAAAATAACAGCTTTAAGGCCATACTTATCCGCCGCTTCGAGTCTTTCTACTTTTTGGTTAATCAGGCCACCATCTTTCGCTTTAAATTCAAATTCAGTGAGCGTCTCTCTTTCAGTATCAATAACACCCACTTCATAAATCAGCTCACCATTTTCGACGTCAATCTCAAAGTCACAGATCACCCCAGAGTATTCCTTTTCAACCTTAAGCATTAACGCTTGAGGAGAAAGATTCTGTTCATCTGATAATAGCTCTAACACCGACTGCTCAGCCCAAGCTGACACAGAAAAGCTGGCACTGGAAAAAAGCACTAAACTCACTAGCAAACGCGTCATGGCTCCTCCTTTAATCATTACTATGACCTTCATCTTATATCAATCAAAAAAAAACCGTTACTGTTCGAGCCATTCTGATAAGTATTTATCTCGATTTAATCACATGACTAATGATTAGAAATGTGTTCTGTTCTTTAATTTAACAAACTAGCATCAATATTTATACTCTGAAATATAGCGCGACAGGAGCCAAACTATTCTGCCACCAATTCTAAACTATTAATTTCTATTTCAATACCTTGCCACTCATCGTCAACTTCACCTTTAAGGGTAACCTTAGTGTCACTATTTACTTCAATATCCCGCCAAAGTACATTGTCAATTTCGACTTCAACTTCACCAGAACTATCACGAAAAAGGTATTTTTCATCACCTAAACTCTTAACTAAATATCCAGTTAGCTCAACAGGACTTTTATCTTTTGCTTGACTAGCCTTTTTGGCATCGTTAATTAGTGTCTCAGCATTAGGACCATTGTATGCAGCAAATGCTGGCAAGGTGAGCACACATGATAAAATAATAGAACCCGCTAATGTTTTAGACATCTGAATATTTCCTCTATTGAATGAACCTAAATGTTAAAGGAGTGACCATATTGTAGAGATGGAAACAAGATTAACCTTTGATCATCAATCGCCGGAAGTTTATAACCTCAGCTATCAAGCTGAAATTCTAAAATATGAATCAACTCAGGCTTCAAAGCCACCTCAGTGACGGCTCCAATAGCAAGGTCTAGCTTATTAAAAAAATGTAATGTCAACTCTACGTGTAACTGATGCCCACCATCTCCCACGTTGGCGATTAGCCTAACGGTTTCCCCCATCATTAACAGAGAATCTATCGTAATTTCTAGCCTATTAAATTCAAATCCTAAATGCCCTTGCTTAATAGAATTGAATCGAATTCCTTGATTTGGGATCACCCAGCGCACTTTTTCTCCTACTTGTACTTTCCCACAATATTTGCTCGCAATAAGTTGACCTCCAAATTGCAGCCAAGTGATCTGTTGCTCATGTTCTTGAGTCACAACCTCAGCATCAAAAATATTCCTTTGCCCCATCTGTTTTGCAACTGCCTCAGAATGTGGTCGATTCAAAATCTCATGAGGGATCCCTTGTTGAAGCATTTTACCTTGATTGATTAAAATCATATTATCGGCAAGCAGTAACGCTTCATGGAGATCATGAGTCACCATGATAACCGGAATCACAAGTTGTGATTTAAGACGTGCTAGCGCTAAATAAAGCCGCTCTCTCGTCTCTCCATCCACTGCTGAGAAAGGCTCATCGAGCAATAATACTGACGGTTCACGCGCAAGAGCACGTGCCAATGCAACCCTTTGTTGTTGGCCACCTGATAAATTGGCGGGGGTTCGGTCAAATAACCCATGAAGATCCACTCGCTCTAACCAGTCCTGTGCTTGAGTCATTCTTTTGGCTTTTGGGATATGGCCTAAGGCTGCAACCACATTGTTCAGCGCAGTTAAATGTGGAAATAAACCAAAATGCTGTGGTACATAACCTATATGACGCTGTTGCGGACTGAGATGAAGACGATTTTTATCGTTGAACCAATCTTTTTCTCCATAACTAATAGTACCTGATTCTGGTTGATTTAAACCTGCAATCATTCGCAGCAAAGTTGATTTTCCACCGCCTGAAGGGCCTACAACTGCAAGTAATTCACCAGCTTTGCAAAGGAATTCAACATCCAGCAGAATATGTTTATTTTGCTGAATACGACAATAAAGATCACCGACGCCTTGAGACATGTATGCCTCCCATGCGTCTAGATAAACTTGTCGCAAACGCCAACACCGTTACCGCAAAAATAAGTAACACTAAGGACATCTGGCCCGCACTGTCAAAATCAAAAGCCTGAACACTGTCGTAAATAGAAATGGCAATGGTCTTCGTCTCTCCAGCAATACTTCCTCCCATCATCAAAACAACACCAAACTCACCTAATACATGCGAAAAACACAGCACTAGAGCCGTTAGCACACCAGGCCACACCATAGGTAGCTCAATGTTAAAAAGCACCTTTATCTGGCTCATTCCACAGCAAGCAGCCGCATCGCGAACATCTTCAGGCACAGTTTCAAATGCACGTTGAATGGGCTGAATAGCGAAAGGAATATTAACCACAATTGAAGCCAGTACTAAGCCCGAAAAGTTAAACACCAATTGGTGTCCAATTAACTCCTCTAGGATCTTGCCAAGCCAAGATTGATTTCCCAACCCTACTAGCAGGTAGTAACCAATGACTGTGGGTGGCAACACGAGAGGAACCATGATCAAAGCTTCAATCCATGATTTACCTTTAAATTGATGATATGCGAGAAATCGGCTCACGATAATCGCAAAGGGAATTAAGATAAACACCGTGACACTACTGAGTTTCACCGATAATAGCAAAGCCTGCCAATCCATTAACTAATGACCCTCTGCTTTAACGGGTAAACCAAAGCCAAAATCACTGAATACTTGCCGTGCTATATCTGTTTGTAAATAATCATAAAAAGCTTTTGCGGTTGGTCCCGCTTTATTGGTAAGCACCATGCGTTGATAAATAGGATCATGTAATAATTCAGGCAAGGCTTGATAATGACCCACCTGCTGAAATTGAGGTGAAATGGCAAGTGAAAGCGCGATGATCCCTCCTTGAGTCGAACCACTGATCGCAAATTGCGCCGCTTGAGACACATTCTCACCATAAATAAGCTGTGGGGCTATTAACTCCCATAACCCCAAATGTGTTAGTAAGGATTGAGCTCTTTCTCCGTATGGCGCATGCTCAGGATTAGCAATAGCAAAGTGTTTCAATTTCCCACTGTCAATTAAGGCTTTTACGCCGACTAACTCAGGATCAAGCTGCAAAGGTGAGCTTATCGGTGCCACAATTGCCAGCCGACCTACAGCATAAAGCACCCCATCATCGACAGTAACTCCTAAGTTAACTAACTGCTTAATATACTTTTCATCAGCCGATAAAAATAACTGGAAGGGAGCACCATGTTTAATTTGCGCGACAAAATTGCCAGAAGAACCATAGGAAACTCGTACCTTAAACCCTGTATCTTGAGTAAATTTTTGAACCAGCTCATCCAATGCAAATTTAATATTTGATGCAGCCGCAATGGCTGGCACATCATTCGCCTTCACTTGAATACACATTACCGACATAACACAGGCAAATATCAGTGCAAATCCCTTTTTAAATCGAATCATGCTCTTTCCTTATGATCAACGCGGACTATTATGGTATATCCCACATCTTAGCTGCTTGTTCATCTGCATCTTTAGCGTCAAGCCAATTTTTCCCTGCTTCACCTGATTCCAATTTCCAAAAAGGGGCTTTAGTTTTAAGAAAATCGATTAGAAATTCACCTGCAGAAAAGGCGGCTTTACGGTGGGCACTGGTCACACCGATAAACACAATCTGGTCACCTAGAGCCATAGTACCGACACGATGAATAATAGTGACCTTATTTAACGACCAGCGCTCACGCGCTTCAACAATAATTTGACTTAATACCTCTTCGGTCATCCCAGGGTAATGCTCTAAAGTCAAATCAGTTACCATGCCGCCATAGTTAAAATCTCTGACTTTACCGACAAACGTAACCACGGCACCATCACGATAATCATCAGCGATAAGTGCGTATTCGTCAGCCACACTAAAATCTTGGGTTTGTACTAATACTTTACTCACATTAGCAGGCATTTTTATCCTCCTGTCACCGGTGGGAAAAAAGCCACTTCATCTCCATCTTCGACCTGCATATCCCAACGACTAATGGTCTGGTTAACAGCAACAAGCAACTTATCGGATGCCAAGACCTTGCCCCATTGTTCATTTTTAGATGCTAAGTTTGCACGTAATTCCTCTGCTGTAGTTATCTCTGCAATGGCCTCAACTTGTATAGAACTTTCACCTAACAGCTCTCTGATTTGAGCAAAAAACAAGATATTAATCATATTGTTATACCTTAAAAACCCCTGATTTACCGCCACGTTTTTCTAACAGGCGCGTCTGTGAAATCAAGATGTCTTTCTGCACAGCTTTACACATATCATAAATCGTTAATGCTGCAACCGATACTGCCGTTAATGCTTCCATCTCGACACCCGTTTTACCTGATAGCTTACATAAACTCGTAATACGAACTCGTTGATGTGCCGGCTGCGCTTCAAGTTCCACCTCAACTTTAGTCAACATCAGCGGATGACATAGAGGGATAAGATCTGAGGTTTTCTTCGCGGCCTGAATACCTGCAATACGTGCGGTGGCAAACACATCGCCTTTGTGATGACTACCGCTCATGATCATCTCAAGCGTCTCGCTGGCCATCTCAACAAACGCTTCAGCTCTTGCTTCACGCTCAGTCACCATTTTGTCAGTCACATCAACCATATGAGCATTGCCATTGGCATTGATATGGGTAAAATTGTTACTCATGACATTAACCTTTCATTTATTTACAAAATACTAATTAGCATACACAAAATTACCGATTCAATAATCAAGTTCGAATGCATCATAACCGATACCTGAATTAACCACCAATAGAGGCTAAATGCTGTGTCACACCTGTGATACCATCATGTAAGAAATGCGTCTCTTTCTTCTGAGCAAGTTGTCCATGGAGACGCTCGATTAACTCAGGTCGATGCGATGGATCTTGCAACAAATCTCTGAGATCAACACCGTTTTCAGTAAACAAACATAAATGTAATTTGCCATTAGCTGAGACACGTAACCGATTACAACTGGCGCAAAAATGTTGCTCATATGGCATAATCAAGCCAATGCGTCCCTTATGATCACTGCGGCTAAAATTTTGTGCTGGTCCATCCTCAACAGCTGATGGAACACGACTCCAGCCATCAGTAATCAACTGAGATTTAATATCTGCTCCAGACAAATGATGTGTTTGAAAATAATCACGACCCAGCCCAGTTTCCATCAGCTCGATGAAACGTAAATCTATTGGACTGTTTTTAATCCAATGAAGAAAACTTGGTAAGTCTTTATCATTCAAACCCTTAAGAAGAACGGCATTAATTTTCACTCGCTCAAACCCCGCCTCAAGAGCAGCATCAATGCCTCGCATCACCTTATCGAATTTATTTTCACCTGTGATCTGGTAGAACATCTTAGGATCTAAGCTGTCGACAGATACATTGATACGCCTCAGACCTGCTTCATACCATTCTTTAGCATGCTGCTCCAAACGATAACCATTTGTCGTCATCGCTATGGTATTAATTTTATCGTTATCTGCAACAATACGAATAATATCAGTAAAATCTTTACGCAGTGTCGGCTCTCCGCCTGTTATACGGATTTTTTGAGTGCCGACCTCGGCAAAGGCTGCAACTAAATTATTTATCTCATCGAGCCCAAGAAACTTATCACGGCCATTAGGCCTATACCCATCAGGTAAACAATAAGTACACTTGAAATTACACACATCAGTCACTGACATGCGCAAATAATGGAACCTTCGACCAAAGCTGTCTTGTAATTGCGACATGATCACCTTTCCAAGTAAGGGGAGGTGAGAGAATTTCTTATCACACCCCGGTGGCGTTATTGCCACGGCTTAACGCCCATATCTGTTGACTTAGGACAAGAAGCTCGGAGAACCGTCAGAGGCTAATTATAGACATATTTCAACTCTGACCCCTAGCGTTAAAAATCAATTTGTTGTACTGAACGAATTGGCCGTTAATATTTTGTGACACCGCTCACGTTAATAAATCCGGCAAGTTCGCAGTATCTCATTGTATAAACTCTGTGCCATCGACCCATTTTGATGTAAGGTGAGTAGCATAATTAAAACGCCCGTTTAACGGGAAAATGTAACCTATGAGGTGAGTGATGGAACGTGAATCGATGGAGTTTGATGTCGTTATCGTTGGGGCGGGTCCAGCTGGTCTAGCGACAGCATGCCGATTAATGCAGTTATCAAAAGATAGCGGACAAGAGATCACAGTTTGTGTGGTAGAGAAGGGCTCAGAAGTCGGCGCACATATACTTTCTGGTGCCGTATTTGAAGCTAAAATACTTGATGAACTGTTCCCAGAATGGCGTACTCATGGTGCCCCACTCCACACTCAAGTTGTCAGCGATGAAATCCACATGCTCAGCTCAGCGACAACTGCACGTGTAATTCCTAACTCACTACACCCAAAAACCATGCACAATACAGGTAACTACATTATTAGTGTGGGTAATCTTGCTCGTTGGTTAGCTGAACGTGCAGAAGAACTAGGTGTCGAGATTTTTCCAGGTTTTCCTGCTAGTGAACTAGTGTTCAATGAAGATAAAAGTGTTAAAGGCATACTCATCGGTGACATGGGTGTCGACAGTAACGGGCAAGCTAAAGAGAGTTATGAACCTGGCATGGAGCTCCATGCTAAATACACTATTTTTAGCGAAGGCTGTCGTGGTCATTTAGGTAAACAATTAATCCATAAATACCACTTAGATAACGGTAAAACCCCTCAACACTATGGCTTGGGGTTTAAGGAAATATGGAAAGTTCCCAGTGAGCAACATGAACAAGGTAAGGTAGTGCACACTGCCGGCTGGCCACTCACTCATGGGGCTTCCGGTGGCGGCTTCCTCTACCATCTCGAAGACAACCAAATAGCAGTAGGCTTAATTGTCGACCTTAATTATCAAAATCCTCATCTAAGCCCCTTTGATGAATTCCAGCGCTACAAAACCCATCCCATCATTTCACGCTACCTCAAAGATGGTGAGAGATTAAGCTATGGTGCGCGTGCAATCACTAAAGGCGGTCTAAATTCATTGCCTAAAATGAGTTTTCCAGGTGGACTCATCATAGGATGTAATGCTGGCACACTTAACTTTGCCAAAATTAAAGGCACACATACCGCGATGAAAAGTGGCGTATTAGCGGCAGAAACCGTGGCCCAAGCCCTGTTAACTGATCCTGAAGGTGGTAAAGATCTCGATTCCTATGCCAAAAAATTCGAACAAAGCTGGTTACAAGAGGAGCTCTATAAGTCACGTAATTTCGGCCCTGCCCTGCACAAATTTGGCACCTATTTAGGAGGCGCATTTAATGTTATCGACCAAAATTGGTTTGGCGGTAAATTTCCGATCACCTTAAGGGATGAAAAACCTGATTATGCCCAAATGGCTGAAGCCAGTGCTTACAAGAAGATCAATTATCCTAAAGCCGATGGTAAATTAAGTTTCGATAAGCTGTCATCAGTATATCTATCTAACACTTTCCATGAAGAAAATCAGCTTTGTCATCTCAAACTGAAAAATGACCGTATCCCTATCGATGTCAACTTAGTCACATTTGATGAGCCAGCTCAAAGGTATTGTCCTGCAGGGGTTTATGAAGTCGTAGAAGAAGAAGGCGAGAGTAAATTTGTCATCAACAGTCAAAATTGTATTCATTGTAAAACGTGCGATATTAAAGACCCAAGTCAAAATATTACTTGGGTCAGCCCTGAAGGAGGTGGTGGGCCAAACTACCCCAATATGTAAATAAGTGACATAAACTGAGTAAACACGCTCTTCAAGAGCGTGTTTACCTTATAACTCTTGATTTCATTTTTTTATAAAGTTAATTGACATAGGATACTGGTAGCTTATGCCTTCACTGGCTTTCATCACTGCAATAATGGTAAATACAATATCAAGGATCACAAGTATACCCATCATAATAAACCCAATTCCGATAAACATTAGGATCCCACTAATCATCATATAAATCATTAGACTTAACTTAAAGTTCAAACAGTGACGGCCACAATCATCAACAAAAGCGATCTCATCTCGCTTCATCAACCACACGACTAGTGGGCCAAGTATGCTGCCAAAAGGGATCATGTAGCCAGCAAAGCTTGAAGCATGGACCACAATGCCCATATTTTTATCATCTTGCGTGAGTACATAGGTTTCTTCTGCCATGTTTTATCTCCTTAAGTGATAGCCAGTTACCCTACTTTTGTGGGCCAAATAAACGCATCTCCCACGATTCAATTTTACGAGATTCAACTCTTCTTTGTAAGCTACAAACCCAAGACTGCGCTAAGCCATCACATACCGCGAGCTTATTGTAAGCTTTCGCATCAAATTCTGGGGAAAAATAAATATTCATCGCATCTCGCACACTGATGTCACTAAGTCGATCGAGCAAAACAATATTATCAGCCACATCGATGACACCAGGCTTAAGCACACGGTAAAACCAGCCGCACAGACCACTAACCTGCATAGCTAAAGCAAACTCTTTATGTCCAAACTGATGATTTAATTTAAAACATGGCGATCTCGGTTGCGTCACCTGCAACTCAACATCACCTATAGCAATAACATCACCAATATTGACTTGCGCTTCTTCCAAACCGACAGTGCTGATGTTTTCTCCCATGGTAGGAGCATCTTTAAATCCATTCATCATATCCCAGCGGCGATATTGACCGTAGTGCTCGCGAGGAAAATGATGCAGCACTCGATCGGGGCCACCATGATGCTTGGGATCAGCTTGAGCATCACCAACAACACTGTCTATGCTGACATTCAACTTAGTCGCTATTTTTTTTTGATCTATACCGCTGGAAATACCTTCAACACTAACGACTTCATCACCGGCATATAAACCCGATAACTGCTTAACCAGAACTTCCTTTAACATCTAACTTCTCCATAAAAATATAACCTTCATATTTAACCATACAAATAATGCTTCAATGCCTCTCCGGGAATTGAACTTTGGGTCGCAACAGCAAAACTTGCCCACACTCCAGCCTCTGTCATCGACTCTATAATCCCTAACCCTGAAGTCAAACCATGCAGCAAACCTGCAGCGTAAGCATCTCCCGCACCTGTTGTCTCTACAACCTTAGCTAAAGTCGAGTCTACATGCTTACAGCCATCATGAGTATAAAGATATGATCCATCGACCCCATCGGTAATAATAAAATATTTCAGGCTATCTCCAGCAATCGTTAACCCGTATTCCCAAGGTGGTAACTGGCTGCGCCCTTGTATATCGGTCATAGAGGCAATTAAGATATCGCAAGGTCTGGAACGATCATCTTTAGCCAATTGAGCCAATACTAAGCAATGGTTAAGAGCACTATTAGCCCAACTCTCACACCCTTTTGCCGAAGAGTTAAAATACACAGCATCCCACTGACCCCATACAGGAGGCTTAGCAAGTTCAAAAACAGGCCTTTCAGGACGAATAATAGTGCGCTCGCCATCTGGCGTCATTACCAATAACATCTCACATGTATTTTTCTCATACCTTTGAATTAGATGACAATCTATACCCTGAGTACTCGCCTCAGCCAACAGCCAATCACCCAACTTATCTTTACCTACTTGGCTAACAAGCGTCACTGTATGTTTTGCCCATACAAGACCAATTCCGGTATTTGCTCCTCCTCCGCCTAAGCGTTTACCACCATCTTGATAGTGAAATCGTCCGCCCATCTGCAACGGCTTATCCAGATTCAATATGCGATCACAATTTAGGTTCGCCACCAGAAGAATATTAGCCAAAATCGCTCCGAAAAATAAACATTATAGTATCGATAATAAAGGAATCTTGGCAAAAGGGATATTCACAAATAAACAATAAACAGAGTCAACTTTTAACCAGAAACATACCTTCACTGGTGGGTCGACTAAGCGTAAAACCAAATTTTTCATATAACTCAGGTACATCTGCCATGAGGCTGATATAAGCCCCCTTTGGTGCTTCTCGATCCAAGTAGTCCATTATGGCTTGCATAATCAGCCTGCCGTAACATTTTCCTTGATAAACTGGATCAACGGCAATATCAACTATTTCAAAATTCAGCGCCCCATCCCCAACAACTCGCCCCATGCCTACAGTTTTTGATTAACCAATATTGGCGTTTCAATTAAGCTTACATCTACACTTTCTGATTGAGGCTCTTCACTACTACGCCACTGAGAAGCTAACATTGCATACTGATATTCACTGCCCCACACACCTTTAAAAAAGATATTCTCAATAAAATGTGCCTCACGACGAAAGCCCACCCGCTCAAGCAAAAGCCAAGAAGCAAGATTATCAAAGTCGGTTGTCGCTACAACTCGATGCAATTTCGGATCAGCAAATAGATAAGTTAATAGCCCTACTACAGTCTCAGATGCATAGCCCAGTCCTTGAAAATTAGGCGCTAAAGCAAAGCCTATTTCAATTTTCTCCTCATCGATAAAATGAACCGCTAAATCGCCTAAAAGCTGGTTAGACTCCTTCTCCAAAATAGCAAGTTGAAACCATGCACCTAAAGTTCCAAATTTACACTTTTTCATCTCACCGAACAGAGCTTGAGCATCTTGAAAACGATATTCACTCCAGCTCTGATATTTAGCCACTTCAGGCAGGGCACGATAAATAACTAGCAAACGCGTGTAAATCGTTTAGTTGAAATTCACGACAAACAATACGCTCAGTGCTAAATAATTCTTTCATCTCAATTAAACCACTGGTAAATTAATACCTCAAACCTTTAGCAATCCTATTGCCATAAATATGACTTTCCCTACCAAGTCATATTAAGTATGCCATTACTCACAGACTAATGCTTACTGACCAGCTGATTAGCTTGTAATTTCTTATTTTGAGCAATGATGTCACTTAGAAACACTGAATCATATTGCTTCGCAAGCTGCAGCGCTTTTTCCGAAGCTGTAATAGCCTTCTCTAATTCATTGTTCAGTGCGTATGCCGTTGCTAAGCTATCCCAAATAATATCCGATAATTTAAAATACATAGCCCCTTGCTCAAGTATTTCTACCCCCCAATCCGTCTTTCCCTCATAGGATGCTTTTAATCCATATACATTATACTGATGCTCTGACATAGGAAATTCATAACCAAACTCAAGCCTTTTACTCTGATAAAACTTTTGCAATTCAGCTAGTGACATCACATTTATTTCAGGAACAGCATTCCAACCGCTAAAGATAGCTTGCAGCGCTTTATTATTACCTATTAGAGGAGTGCTATCATGGGTTTCATCAGGAAATTGAGCATGAAACAAAACTAGCTTATCTGGTGTATTTTTATTGAGGCTACCTAGCATTGCATCAAATGCACTTTTCATTTCATTCGGCTCACTAGCCAAACTTAAAAACCATCTCATTGGTTTTTCTATTTTAAGCTTTTGAAGTTTCTTATCGTGACTTACAAGAGATGCATTGTCCCACCATAAACTTGGGCTAATTGAAATCGCGGCGTTAAATTCCGAATTACTAGTCAAGGCTAAGTAACTTGTGTATAAACCTGACAACGAATGCCCCGAGATGATTTCATATGGTGCAATACGATATTTATCTCTTAACTCAGGTAGTAACTCTTCCTGTAAAAAAGAAGTATACACTTGTGCACCTCCTGAACGTCCCTTGAATTTTGATGATTCTGTGTGAGTGAAGTTTTTCAAGCGATGAATAGTACTTACTCCAATCACAATCATTTCGGGAATGATCGCGTACGAGCTTAAAAACTGTACGCCCGCAGAAATGTGCTCAAATTGTGTAGATCCATCCAACACGACTAAAACAGGGTATTTAAAGTTTGTTGAATGATTACAGGAATTTGGTAATGCAACTTGGATAGTAAGTTGCTCTTTTATCATCGTTGAAACGAAAGAAAAGCGCTCCGCGCCCACACAAATAAATGGTGATAACAAGAGTAGTATCAATGATATCCTTTTCATCATAATTATTTTTATAATTAATTATTAATAAGTTAAGTGATAGTGCCACTCAACTCAAAGAATAACAAGACGAGTCTTAGAACAATGATAATGCTACTAAACTGATATAGACAAAACGAAAAAAGCCTCATCTTTCGATGAGGCTTTCGTCTTTGTGTTGGCGGAGTGGACGGGACTCGAACCCGCGACCCCCGGCGTGACAGGCCGGTATTCTAACCAACTGAACTACCACTCCTTTAGACATAAAGTCTAAATTCTTTTTCGTCACTAACTTGTCAAAGTTAGGAGACGTGTTTTCACTACTTTCTCTAATAAAAAGTTAAAGTGAAAACGAATTAGGCGCCTGGAAATGACCTACTCTCACATGGGGAGACCCCACACTACCATCGGCGCGATTGCGTTTCACTTCTGAGTTCGGGATGGGATCAGGTGGGGCCACAATGCTATGGTTTCCAGACAAATTCTTACTGGTTAATTATTCGTCTCACGGCATTGTTTCCTCGCTCCAGTGCTTGTGTACTAAAGTACACGCCGCGCTTCGCTCGTTACGGCTTTGTCAGCCAAACAATTTCCTGCGTAATTAACCAAATAACTAAATTCGAAAAGCTGTTAAATAAATATAATTGAATTTAGTACACGGATGTACTGTATGTCATAAATGCAGGAGCATTTTATGACCAACTTAAATCAAATTGGTATTCTTTTTCGCTCTGTAATCACTCATTAACCACAAACTTCTTAGAAGTAAAACCCATCTGGGTTGTATGGTTAAGCCTTACGAGTCATTAGTACAGGTTAGCTCAACGCCTCACAACGCTTACACGCCCTGCCTATCAACGTCCTAGTCTCGAACGGCTCTTTAAAGGGATTAAATCCCTAGGGATGACTCATCTTAGGACTCGCTTCCCGCTTAGATGCTTTCAGCGGTTATCGATTCCGAACGTAGCTACCGGGCAATGCTATTGGCATAACAACCCGAACACCAGCGGTTCGTCCACTCCGGTCCTCTCGTACTAGGAGCAGCTTCCTTCAATCATCCAACGCCCACGGCAGATAGGGACCGAACTGTCTCACGACGTTCTGAACCCAGCTCGCGTACCACTTTAAATGGCGAACAGCCATACCCTTGGGACCGACTTCAGCCCCAGGATGTGATGAGCCGACATCGAGGTGCCAAACACCGCCGTCGATATGAACTCTTGGGCGGTATCAGCCTGTTATCCCCGGCGTACCTTTTATCCGTTGAGCGATGGCCCTTCCATTCAGAACCACCGGATCACTATGACCTACTTTTCGTACCTGCTCGACGTGTATGTCTCGCAGTTAAGCTGGCTTATGCCATTGCACTAACCGTACGATGTCCGACCGTACTTAGCCAACCTTCGTGCTCCTCCGTTACTCTTTGGGAGGAGACCGCCCCAGTCAAACTACCCACCAGACACTGTCCTCAACCCCGATTCAGGGGCCAGAGTTAGAACATCAAAACTACAAGGGTGGTATTTCAAGGTTGACTCCATCAGAACTAGCGTCCCAACTTCAAAGTCTCCCACCTATCCTACACATGTAGGTTCAATGTTCAGTGCCAAGCTATAGTAAAGGTGCACGGGGTCTTTCCGTCTAGCCGCGGGTATACGGCATCTTCACCGCAATTTCAACTTCACTGAGTCTCGGCTGGAGACAGCGTGGCCATCATTACGCCATTCGTGCAGGTCGGAACTTACCCGACAAGGAATTTCGCTACCTTAGGACCGTTATAGTTACGGCCGCCGTTTACCGGGGCTTCGATCATGAGCTTCTCCGAAGATAACCCAATCAATTAACCTTCCGGCACCGGGCAGGCGTCATACCGTATACTTCCTCTTGCGAGTTTGCACAGTACTGTGTTTTTGATAAACAGTTGCAGCCACCTGGTATCTGCGACTCCCGTCAGCTTAAAGAGCAAGTCTTATCACCAACAGGAGCGTACCTTCTCCCGAAGTTACGGTACCATTTTGCCTAGTTCCTTCAGCCGAGTTCTCTCAAGCGCCTTGGTATTCTCTACCCAACCACCTGTGTCGGTTTGGGGGTACGATTCCTACTAACCTGAAGCTTAGAAGATTTTCCTGGAAGCATGGCATCAACTACTTCATCACCTTAGTGACTCGTCATCAGCTCTCAGCATCGCAATTTAATGCGTATTCCCGGATTTGCCTAAGAATACTGCCTACTACCTTAAACGCGGACAACCAACGCCGCGCTAGCCTAGCCTTCTCCGTCTCTCCATCGCAGTTAGCAGAAGTACGGGAATATTAACCCGTTTCCCATCGACTACGCCTTTCGGCCTCGCCTTAGGGGTCGACTCACCCTGCCCTGATTAACATTGGACAGGAACCCTTGGTCTTTCGGCGAGGGAGTTTTTCACTCCCTTTATCGTTACTCATGTCAGCATTCGCACTTCTGATACCTCCAGCGTGGGTTACCCCTTCACCTTCTACGGCTTACAGAACGCTCCTCTACCGCGTACATCAAAGATGCACACCCGTAGCTTCGGTGTATTGCTTAGCCCCGTTAAATCTTCCGCGCAGGCCGACTCGACTAGTGAGCTATTACGCTTTCTTTAAATGATGGCTGCTTCTAAGCCAACATCCTAGCTGTCTAAGCCTTCCCACATCGTTTCCCACTTAGCAATAACTTTGGGACCTTAGCTGACGGTCTGGGTTGTTTCCCTTTTCACGACGGACGTTAGCACCCGCCGTGTGTCTCCCGAGTAGTACTCATTGGTATTCGGAGTTTGCAAAGGGTTGGTAAGTCGGGATGACCCCCTAGCCTTAACAGTGCTCTACCCCCAATGGTATTCGCTCGAGGCGCTACCTAAATAGCTTTCGAGGAGAACCAGATATCTCCCGGTTTGATTGGCCTTTCACCCCCATCCACAAGTCATCCGCTCATTTTTCAACATAAGTCGGTTCGGTCCTCCAATTGATGTTACTCAATCTTCAACCTGCCCATGGATAGATCACCGGGTTTCGGGTCTACACCTTGCAACTAAACGCGCAGTTAACACTCGGTTTCCCTACGGCTCCGCTATTCGCTTAACCTCGCTACAAAATGTAAGTCGCTGACCCATTATACAAAGGTACGCAGTCACGGTTTCTTACCCATAAAGAGTTGAACCGCTCCCACTGCTTGTACGTATACGGTTTCAGGTTCTATTTCACTCCCCTCACAGGGGTTCTTTTCGCCTTTCCCTCACGGTACTGGTTCACTATCGGTCAGTCAGGAGTATTTAGCCTTGGAGGATGGTCCCCCCATGTTCAGACAAGATGTCACGTGTCCCGTCCTACTCGTTTTCATCTATGGTTAGTTTTCATGTACGGGGCTATCACCCTGTGCCGCTGTGCTTTCCAACACATTCCACTAACACCCCATAGACTTAAGGGCTAACCCCCGTTCGCTCGCCGCTACTAGGGGGATCTCGGTTGATTTCTTTTCCTCCGGGTACTTAGATGTTTCAGTTCCCCGGGTTCGCCTCACGACACTATGTATTCATGTCGTGATACATGCTTATGCATGTGGGTTTCCCCATTCGGATATCGTTAGCTCAAATGCTTGTTACTAGCTCGCCAACGCTTTTCGCAAGTTACTACGTCCTTCATCGCCTCTGACTGCCAAGGCATCCACCGTATACGCTTAGTCACTTAACCATACAACCCACATAGGTTTTTATTCGCTTGCTACTTTGCCCTTATGCGGCGTTACTTAAGTTCGCTTGTCAGTTATGTAGCGCTGCTACATGCCTTTCTCGCTCACTTTCGCGCCTTGCCTAAGACCAAACTCGCTGCGCTAATATTATCTATTGTTCAAACGGGTAGTTTGAACGAGATGTATCGCAACTAATGGTGTTTACTTTCGCCAAAAGAATACTCTTGAACTCATCACCCTAAGGTAAATTATTCCGCACTTGATTTAAGTGTTTGAGAACTCAATTATTTATTTTCGCATTAATGCTATTAACAACAAACAACCTATAACATAAGCCATTCACTGTCCCTTTCACATTAACACTATCAGCTTTCCAAATTTTTAAAGAACAAGCATCACCGTAAAGGCGTGCCACTCGCTCTAACAAGAACAAGTTATCTGTGTGAACACTCAGCAAATATTGAGTTAGTCGTATAGGTAAGGAGGTGATCCAGCCCCAGGTTCCCCTAGGGCTACCTTGTTACGACTTCACCCCAGTCATGAACCACACCGTGGTAAACGCCCTCCCCGAAAGGTTAAGCTATCTACTTCTGGTGCAGCCCACTCCCATGGTGTGACGGGCGGTGTGTACAAGGCCCGGGAACGTATTCACCGTGGCATTCTGATCCACGATTACTAGCGATTCCGACTTCATGGAGTCGAGTTGCAGACTCCAATCCGGACTACGACCGGCTTTGTGAGATTAGCTCCACCTCGCGGCTTTGCAACCCTCTGTACCGACCATTGTAGCACGTGTGTAGCCCTACTCGTAAGGGCCATGATGACTTGACGTCGTCCCCACCTTCCTCCGGTTTATCACCGGCAGTCTCCCTAAAGTTCCCGACATAACTCGCTGGCAAATAAGGATAAGGGTTGCGCTCGTTGCGGGACTTAACCCAACATTTCACAACACGAGCTGACGACAGCCATGCAGCACCTGTCTCTCAGTTCCCGAAGGCACCAAACCATCTCTGGTAAGTTCTGAGGATGTCAAGAGTAGGTAAGGTTCTTCGCGTTGCATCGAATTAAACCACATGCTCCACCGCTTGTGCGGGCCCCCGTCAATTCATTTGAGTTTTAACCTTGCGGCCGTACTCCCCAGGCGGTCTACTTAATGCGTTAGCTTGGGAACCCAGTAACTAAGTTACCAAATTCCGAGTAGACATCGTTTACGGCGTGGACTACCAGGGTATCTAATCCTGTTTGCTCCCCACGCTTTCGTACATGAGCGTCAGTCTTTGTCCAGGGGGCCGCCTTCGCCACCGGTATTCCTTCAGATCTCTACGCATTTCACCGCTACACCTGAAATTCTACCCCCCTCTACAAGACTCTAGTTCCCCAGTTCCAAATGCAATTCCCAGGTTGAGCCCGGGGCTTTCACATCTGGCTTAAAAAACCGCCTGCGTACGCTTTACGCCCAGTAATTCCGATTAACGCTTGCACCCCTCGTATTACCGCGGCTGCTGGCACGAAGTTAGCCGGTGCTTCTTCTGCGAGTAACGTCACAGCTAGCCGCTATTAACGACCAACCTTTCCTCCTCGCTGAAAGTGCTTTACAACCCGAAGGCCTTCTTCACACACGCGGCATGGCTGCATCAGGCTTTCGCCCATTGTGCAATATTCCCCACTGCTGCCTCCCGTAGGAGTCTGGGCCGTGTCTCAGTCCCAGTGTGGCTGATCATCCTCTCAGACCAGCTAGGGATCGTCGCCTAGGTGAGCCATTACCTCACCTACTAGCTAATCCCACCTAGACTCATCTAATCGCGGAAGGCCCGAAGGTCCCCTCCTTTCCCCCGTAGGGCGTATGCGGTATTAGCAGTCGTTTCCAACTGTTATCCCCCACGACTAGGCAGATATCTAGGCATTACTCACCCGTCCGCCGCTCGACGCCTGATAGCAAGCTATCTTCGTTTCCGCTCGACTTGCATGTGTTAGGCCTGCCGCCAGCGTTCAATCTGAGCCATGATCAAACTCTTCAATTAAAGTTTTTTGCTAAACCCCGTTAAGGACTCAGCGGCTCAATGAATTCTGATTTCATTGACAACACTCATAAGAGTGTTAACAACGATTGTACATATTGATTCAAACTAGGTTCGAATCTATGAACACTCATTCATTGAGAAATTTTTTGACTGCCTCACTTTTTACTAGAAAAAAGAGGCAGTTTCGAATAACTCAATACCTGTGAGTGTCCACACAGATTTCTTGTCTCAAATTGTTAAAGAGCGTTAGTACCAATCTTTCAGGTACTGCCGTTAGACGCTAGGTCGTTGGCTTGAGGAGGCGTATTCTACACTCTCCATTGTTGGCGTCAAGCGCTTATTTTAAGAAGATTTTCAACTGACGCTTTCTTGTACACTTTCGTGTTAGGCTACATCAATGAACCACTTAAACCGCTTTTCACCTGACTAAGCTTTCTATTGAAATCTCAATCTCTAGCACTGCTGCAAGTCCCTTACTCCTTAGCGTTTACGCTACCTCGTTGGCCTGCTGTGCCGTGTCAGTGGTTGCGCATTATAGGGATATCACCGCAGAGTACAAGCGCTTTTTTATAAATAAATACATTTAACATGCTAAATGTTGCTTTATCACTCAACAAGGTGAAAATAAAGACAAAACACTCAAAATCACAGTTTGAAAGGAACTTATGTGCCTTTCAAACGGCTATTATATAGGTAACTATTGACTAAAAAAGCGAGATTCCTGTTTAGCCTCTATATAAGTCTCATCAGTTTCATTAGCATTAATTTCAGTGACCAATTTAAAATGAATTTTAGTCATGGTTCTAGAAAGGTTAACAGGATCTACCGCTACGCTTATTGGAAGCGTTAGCACTTCACCTCCTGAGATACTGACTTCCTGAGCACCATACCAGGTATATTTAGGTAAACCTTCAACTGAAAGTCTGTACTTATGATCTTGCTCTGTCTTATTTAGAATTTTCAAAGTGAAGGTATTTTCTGTTAATCCGTCATTATTTTCTCTAAATAATTCATTACGATCACGGATCACATCGATACGGACAGGGGCAATTGTCGCACTCGCATAGATAAAAACAAGGATCATAATAGTGAGCACAACACCATAGCCAACCAACTTGGGGCGTAATACGGTTTCTTTTATCCCCTCGAGTTTATTTTCAGTCGTATATGAAATTAGCCCTTTAGCGTATCCCATCTTATCCATGGTGGAGTCGCATGCATCAATACAAGCACCACAGTTAATACATTCATATTGCAAACCGTTGCGAATATCTATCCCTGTAGGACACACCTGCACACATAAATCACAATCAATACAGTCACCGAGTCCTAATTCTTTATGATCAACCTTACGCGATCTTGGACCTCTGCTTTCACCACGATGAGTATCATATCCAACAATATATGTATTTTGATCAAACATAGCGGCTTGGAAACGTGCATAAGGGCAAATATGGATACACATTATCTCTCTCATCCAGCCAGCATTTCCATATGTCGCTAGAGTGAATAAAACAACCCAAAAATAAATGCCACCACTAGCGTTAAGGGTAAAAACATCAACATAGACTTCACGGGTAGGCACAAAATAAGACACAAATGTCATGGCTGTAATCAAAGATATTAACAACCAGGCTGTATGTTTGGCGGTTTTACGCCAGAGTTTATTAACACTCCAGGGCATTTGATCTAATTTAATTCTCTTATTACGCGCACCTTCAAGTTTTTCTTCAAACCAAATGAAAATAAACGTCCATACCGTTTGTGGACAAGTAAAACCACACCAAACTCTGCCAAGATAAGTCGTGACAAAAAATAAACCAAAAGCGGCAATCATCAATAGTGCTGCAAGTAGAGTAAGATCTTGCGGCCATATGGTTAATCCAAAAATATGAAATTTCTGCTCACCTAAGTTAAACCACACCGCTTGTCGATTGCCCCATGTGAGCCAAGGTAAGACAAGAAAAAAGAGCAATGCCCCCCAACCTAATCGTGTACGTAATCGACTCCAAAGCCCTTCTACTGCTCGGACATAAATACGATTACGAGGATTAAACCTATCGATTTTACTCGCATCAGGTTGATGAATTTTAATCCGCTTAGCTTTTGAATAATCCTTATTATTAGGCTCTATGCTCATGTTTTTAGCCTTACCACTTTAATTTTGCTCGAAAATTAGCTTATTATACCTTTTATATTATAGATTATTCACCAGAGTTGGACTTAAAATGAGAGGTTGAATCATATTAGATATCGAAGCTGATTTAATCTATTGCACCGCAAGATAAACATATCTAGCCAAACACTTATCTATAACGATTAACTATCCTGAATGTCAAAATTAATGTAGACCTAACACTATCAATGAATTGTTTATTACATTAGACCACACAAGACAATGGCCAGATGTCGATTGCGTACTGCTTACAGCTAATGGTCCCTCAACCAAAGGAGACCTGATGTCTTTTTAGGAAAGCGTGATCAAGATTTCTTCTGCACGATTAATGGTATTGAATCTCGACAGTAAAAAGACGTTATTTTTTATTAGTATATAACTAAAAGTAACGCTTAATCTCAAAAAGCTATCAAGTTAATCTAATGTTTCCCCTTTATAACCTAAATGATAAGCATTACCATTTAGGTTATAAACTTAAAGGAAACTCATCATGACTAAGACATTTACTTTTGCAATACTCCATTTCAGCGTTGCATTCACCATTACTTATTTACTGACTGGTAGCATCATTATCGGTGGCACAGTCGCCTTGGTAGAGCCTGCAGTGAACACCGTGGTATTTTATTTTCATGAAAAGGTATGGCGTAAATTTGAGAAGAATAAACAGGCAGGTATCATCTCTCTATAACCAGCATTTTATTTTAGCTACCAAGTAAACACATAACCATACTCTCAGCCTTGAGGTAAAGAGGCTGGAGGATAACCAGACACAGTTAACCGTTATAACAATAGTGGTAATCAAAGCGTCATAAAAATTTCATAAACAAATATATCAGTAATTAGACATTGACTTAATTAACCTATCCATCTTACTTAATATGATAGTTATATGGCAAGAAACAATGTAAAGTGGAACATAACCTACTATATATCCTCAGCTTTAGGTAAGTTCAATTGTTTTTCACCTTAGTTAATTAAATCTTATCACTTCATTCTTCCCTTGTAACACCATGATATAAAACCTACAAATATCACCATGCCAATCCTCTCTATCTAACCCGAAAGTACTACTTGTAACTTAGCTGTCATATTTATCTGTCTTAATGCTTTCAGCTTCCAGAGCGGAAGTCTCAACTTAATATGTCTTTCGACTAAATAGAGTAGAATTTGTGATGAAAAAAGTTATTGGTTTATTAGCCGCTGCTAGCTTAATGACAGCACCACTTGCTCAAGCAAGCACAACAATTACAGTTTCAGGATCAACCTCTGTAACGAATGTGATGGAAGTATTAGCAGAAACTTATCAAAAGACTGCTGGCAACAACGTTGAAGTACAAGGTACAGGCTCATCAGCTGGGATCCGTGCAGCCAAAGATGGCACTAGCATGATAGGAATGTCGTCTCGCGATGTTAAAACCAGTGAAATAACCGCAGATACTAAAAAAATAGTCATAGCTCGTGACGGTATCGCTGTTGCACTGAACAATGATAACCCTGTGCAGAACCTCACTAAAGAGCAAATCACTAAAATTTACCGTGGCGAAATTAAAAATTGGAATCAAGTGGGCGGTGAAAACAAACCTATTGTCGTTGTCACTCGAGATACTGCATCCGGTACTCGGGGGGCTTTCGAAGATATCATGAAGCTCAAACGTGAAATAAAAGGCATAAAAGTATCTGCTATTACGCAAACAGCTCAAGTGGGTAATGGTAACGGCATGGTAAAAACCATAGTGGCAAATAACACTTTTGCTATTGGTTATATTTCTCTCGGTTCAGTTGACGACTCGCTACAGGCAGTGAAAATAGATGGTATCGCAGCAACCGATGAGAATATTGTCGCAGGTGAATACACCATTGCACGACCATTTGTATTACTCATTAAAAACAACGTAGCCCAAGAGGCTAAAGACTTTATCAACTACATTCTGTCAGACAAAGGTCAGAACATTGTTGCCGAACAAGGTTATATCCGTATTAAGTAATACCTTCACCCTCGAATAGGCGCTTTCGCTCCTATTCGAGGTAATGTTAATTGCATGACCTTGAGGCAAAGTGATGGATACGGCCAAAATAATCCGCACATCAGAGCTAAAACTCGTTCAAAAAAATACTTATGATTGGATTGGAACTGGATTCCACCTCCTATTTCTATGCAGCGCCATGGTGGGAGTTATCTCTGTGGTGACCATAGGTTGGTTTCTATTTCATGAAGGCTTACCCGCATTTCAAGAAGCTGGGATCACCGAATTAATTTTAGGAAGAGAATGGCTTCCTCCCGCCTTGTTTGGCATATTCCCTATGATAGTGGCATCGATTATTTCTACAGCGGGAGCTGTCATTATCGGTGTACCTATAGCGATTCTTACCGCTATTTTTCTGGCCGAGTTAGCGCCAAAATGGCTTGCTGATATTATTAGGCCTGCTGTAGAGCTACTCGCAGGGATCCCATCGGTTGTTTATGGCTTTTTTGGATTAGTGATCATAGTTCCTGCTATTGAGATTATCTTCAACATTCCGGCTGGAAATACGATTTTGGCAGGCATTATCGTATTGGCAATAATGATATTACCCACAGTGATCACCATATCAAAGACCTCTCTACGTGCGCTGCCATCAGTTTATAAAGAAGGGGCTCTCGCCTTAGGAGCATCGCATATATACAGTATCTTTAAGGTATTAATCCCTGCTGCACGTAGCGGTATTATAACCGGCGTAGCACTCGGAGTGGCTAGAGCGATAGGCGAGACGATGGCGATTATCATGGTCATGGGGAACGCTCCAGCGATGCCCGGCTCAATCTTAGATCCTGCTCGAACCTTAACAGCAAATATCGCCATGGAAATGTCTTATGCTACGGGGATTCATGCCAGCGCACTATATTCGACCGGCATTGTGTTATTAGTCTTTATTGTATTACTGAACGCAAGCTTATTATATCTCAACCGCAAGAGGAGCAACTAATGCTTCAAGGTAAAGGCTTACTCAGCAGAGATACTAAAGATAAACTCCTTTTAGGTGTAATATGGAGTTCAGCAGCTATCACGGTATTTTTCCTACTCTGGGTCGTTTGGCACATTTTAAGTAATGGTTTATCTCATGTGAGTTGGGCATTTATTACTGGTGCTTATACCCGAATTGGTGAAGCATCGGGCATCTTTTCCATGATCGTTTCAACTGTTTATATGGTTGGCCTGTCTCTCGCCATAGCAGCTCCAATAGGCATAATGACGGCAATTTATTTAACTGAATACGCTAAGCCTGGCTGTAAAGTTGTGCAGATAATTCGCTTTTGTATCGAATCTCTAGCGGGCATACCTTCTATCGTCTATGGCCTGTTTGGTATGACCTTCTTTGTCACTACCTTAGGTTTAGGCTTCTCAATTCTAGCGGGGTCTTTAACCTTATCCATGCTAATTTTACCCGTGCTTATTCGTACCACAGAAGAAGCTTTGCTCGCCGTACCTATTAGCTACCGTGAAGGTGGTTACGCTTTAGGTAGCAGTAAGGTGTACACCATTTGGCGCTTGATATTACCCAGTGCTCTACCAGGTATCGTCACTTCGGTGATCTTAAGTATTGGTCGAGTCATTGGCGAATCAGCCCCGGTATTTTTAACCGCTGGTATGGTGACCCAAATACCTGAGTCAGTTTTAGAGTCAGGTCGCACCTTAACGGTCCACTTATACAAACTAACGCAAGAGCTATTTACTCAAAATGAATGGGATCAAGCCTACGCAACAGCCACTGTCCTTATCGTACTCATACTTGTTTTAAATCTGGCAACTAAGTTGATTGCCACTCGTATTAAATAAAGGCCAGATAGCATGAATAAACTTGAAGTAAATAACCTAAATCTATTCTATGGTGAGACCCATGCGCTAAAAAATATCTCACTCAACATTCCTGCTCGCAAGGTCACAGCATTAATTGGTCCATCTGGATGCGGTAAATCTACCCTCATTAGAACATTGAATAGAATGAACGATTTGATCAGTGGCGTAAAAATTACTGGTGATGTTAAATTTGAAGGTGAAGACATTTATAATGATGTTGATGTAAAACAATTAAGAATGCGAGTCGGCATGGTATTTCAAAAGCCGAATCCATTCCCTATGAGTATCTTTGAAAATGTTGCTTTTGGCCTTAAAGCTCAGGGAATTAAAGATAGAAAACAATTAGACTCAGTAGTCGAAGAATCGCTGCGTGGTGCAGCACTTTGGGACGAAGTCAAACAACGCTTAGATACTCCAGCTTTCGGTCTATCAGGTGGTCAACAACAAAGATTATGTATTGCCCGCGCTATCGCAATGCAGCCTGAAGTGATCTTGATGGATGAACCGACCAGTGCACTCGATCCTATTGCCACCCACAAGATAGAAGATTTACTGGACGAGCTAAGAAAGAAGTTTACGATTGTGATTGTCACTCACTCCATGAATCAAGCTAAACGTATCTCGGATAAAACAGCCTTCTTTTGGATGGGCGAACTCGTCGAATATGGTGAAACGAGTCAAGTATTCAATCACCCCAAAGATAAGCGAACACAAGGCTATGTAAATGGAGAGTTTGGTTAATTAATCCTGTTTAATTGCGCTGCAAAGTGCAGCGCTTAATTTGAAAACTATTTTTGAATCAAACAATAGAATCAAATACTAAGGTGATTCTGTAATGTCTCAGCATACCAATCAACAAAATTAATCACGCCAAATTCAAATGTCTTTGAATAAGGGCCAGGTGTATAAGCTTGTGAGTTAACCCCTAATTGATTGTTTTCACCTAAAATACGGTCTTGATCATTAGTAGCGTCCCATACTTTTCTCAAATTTACTGGGTCATAATCCACGCCTTCTGCCGCATCCTTATGTACTAACCACTTAGTCACCACTTTGGTCAACTGTGGGCCTAAAGGGATCACTTGAAACGCAATGATATGATCACCAAGAGCATGACTCCAAGAATTCGGCAGATGTAAAATCCTCATAGAGCCTAGATCAGGGCTCTTAATTCTCCCCAGTAATTTTTTACAAGCGACCTTGCCATCCATTGTCATCGAATGTACTCCCATTTTTAGGGGCATACGCACAATCCGATTCCGATTCCCATAGGCACTCTTATGCTCATAGGGAATGTTATCCTCATGCCACAATAGCTGCTTTTCGGCAACCAATGCTTTAAATTCTTCACTGGCTCTGGGATCATGGGTATCATCCCACTCCAACAAAGAACCCAGTAATTCAGGGTGAGAAGCATCACAATGGTAACATTCGCGATTATTTTCAATCACCAGTTTCCAATTGGCTTCTTCTATCATTACACTTTCAACCGCCACTTTGGCATTTTCCAAATCATAAGGCTCAAGATAATGCGCCATATCCACCAAAAAATCATCAATCGGGGGAGGAGCTGAAGAAGCCAATGAAATATAGATATACCCACCTGCCGTTCGACAGTGTACTGGTTTAAGAGAAAATTTAGTTTTGTCAAAATCAATGCCCATTTCTTGACCGGCATAGATTAACTGACCGTCTGTATTGTAAGTCCATTGATGGTAGGGACAGACCAATTTTGCGACCTTACCTCTATGTTCCAAACAAATTTTAGAACCACGATGACGGCAGGTATTGTGGTGAGCATAAACGGTGTCGTCATCTCCTCGAACAATGATAATGCCATTGTCACCGATATCTAGCGTTAAATAATTTCCCTTTTTAGGGATTTCACACGTTAAACCAGCAAACAGCCATTGTTGAGAAAAGATCCCCTCCATGTCTATATCAAACAGGTCTTGGTCATTATAAAATGCTTGCTCAAGTGAATAATCAGGTGTCCGCTGCGCCAGCATATCAAGAACCACTTCTCTATCAATTGGCCGCCTATTGCGTCCTTTTATTCTCGTCGCCACTATCTTAACTCTCCATCACACATGTTATTGAGTGTCATCAACAGGAAAAATTATCTCCTAACATCTACAACAATATTTTGATAAAAAAATCACATTATTTTACAGCGATATTGCCTTATTTAAAGTAGAAATAGTTACGTATAAACGACCTAATACTGGTAACTATACGACCTATATTAAAGTAAGTTTATGAGACCTTAATTCACATACATGAACTAAAAAAGTCTATTTCATGTCGAGATTAAATAATCCTAGATAAAATTACCACATAGAAAACACTATTTATCTTTACAAAATAGCAACCGTGCGGTAAATAAGAAAGAGTCAAACAACTATGGAGTTATATGCATTAATTATAATTAGTTAACACCAAAAAAAAGACTGCTTACTTGTTGATGCAAACAATCTCCCTCGATGTATTGCAACATAAAATAAGCTTAGTATTGTCTATTCTAAATAGAAGGTTACCCTAATGACCTCAAAGAACTGTAACTTAACTCAACTCCCCATGACAGTTGGTTTTTTTCTCAGTAAAAATTTCACCATGATAGCGCTTGCCTCTGCCATTGAAGTGCTGAGAATGGCAAATCAACTTACCGGTGAAAAACTCTATAAATGGATCACTATCAGCGAAACAGGAGAACCGACTTACGCCAGTGATTCACTGCAAGTCCATGTTGAACAGTCCATAAGTAAACATCAGGAACTCGATTTACTCATCATCTGCGGTGGCATCAACGTCAAACAAAACAGCCACCCTAAAATTTTAAATTGGCTATGTCACCTAGACAGAAATAATGTTCAACTTGGCGGTATCTGTACTGGCAGTTATATGCTCGCAAAAGCAGGCTTGCTAGAAGGACAATCTTGTTCCATTCACTGGGAATATTTAGCCGGTATCCAAGAGGAATTTCCAAGGGTCATGGCCAGTAACAAACTATTTACCATATCAGCCAACCGGATGACCAGCTCAGGTGGCACAGCCCCTATGGATATGATGCTTAACTTAGTGACCAAACAACATGGGCATCAACTAAGCTCTGCTATTTCAGAAATGTTTATCTGTGATCGTATACGTAACAGTGAGGATATTCAAAAGGTGCCGATTAAAACGCTAATAGGCACTTCTCAACCCAAGTTACTGGAAATTGTTGCCCTAATGGAAGCGAATTTGGAGGAAATAATTTGCATGGACGATATGGCTAGCTATGTTAATTTATCACGTCGACAACTAGAGCGATTATTTAAAAAATACCTTATGTGCTCACCCTCTCGTTATTATCTAAATTTGAGAATTATTCGTGCCAAACAGTTATTAAAACACACCAACCTATCTATCATCGAAATTTCCATTGCTTGTGGGTTTGTGTCTAATCCACATTTTAGTAAATGTTATCGAGATTATTTTGGCATACCACCGCGAGAAGAGCGTTTAGGAATGAGTTCAATCAGCGAACACGAAGTTGGGCCTTCAATCAACGAACCCACCTTCGCATCAATCTCTATTTAATCAATAACTAATATATAAAAACACCCTGTAGATAATCCAATATTCGCAGGGGTTTACTTTTTAAATACACCTTCTTGCTGCAATAAGGTTAATATCTCCCTTGCTGCAACGTCAGGCGGCACATTGGTTAATACTTTCCCTCCCTTAGTATCTGATGCTACTGTCGCCGCTTTAAGTCGCTCCATCGCCGTTTTGGCTTTCACGACTTTAAGCCGTTTAGGCCGCTTTTTAGCATTGATAATATCCCACGACTCCAACGCCTCATCCAAAGTAGAAACAGCCTCTATCACCTCTATAACACCATCTCTAGCCAATAAAAAGGCAACTTGTCGCGGTGTGGCTGCCGCATCACCTACTGAGGCAATGAAAGGCAAAGAGACCTTAAGCCGACTTCTTTGTCCCCCAGGTAGTCCCTGTAAAACTTCTGCAATACCTGCTGTAACAGAGACGATTTCAGCCACATTAGGCACTATGCTCCAACCCAACTGCTCAGCCAGCATATACCCGCTCATTCCCGATGATTCTCCGACTTCAGCTCTAGCGCCCATTAAGATAATATCCACTTCCTGTGACTCTATATGATCCACTAGCGCGGGCAACACATCCGCCTTCTCACACTGAGAAACCACATACAAACGACTAATCCCCATCCCTAAGTAATCTCTTAATGCTGGATTGTACGGATCTCCTCCATGCACCACACGCAGGCTTGAATCGGGTATACCCAGCGCCATCTCAACCGCTTTAGCATCCTGCTCCGCGCGTTTTGGTCTTCTAGAAACATGATGTTGTCCAGCAGAAACTAATGCCATCAATCGATAATTATCCCGCTTCATCCAACACCTCATTTTGTTGTAGCTCAGGTAACGCTAATAACGCAGACATCACCTCACTGCTGTCACCCACGACACTCAGCGCGGCACGCTTCATCATGTCACAGCTAATATCGGTATTAATGGCGATCACCTTGTCACATTGAGCAATTCCTTGTAGATGCTGCACCGCACCAGAGATGCCAACCGCAATGTAAACTCGAGCATTAACCCAAGTACCACTCGCCCCCACCTGAGTATTGCGAGGCATAAAGCCATCATCCACCGCCACTCGACTGGCGCCTTCAGTTGCCCCAAGCCGAGTTGCTGTAAGATGAAATAGCGGCCAATCTTCCACACCGTTTCCCCCCGATAAAATAAATTCAGCTTCAGCTAAGGGGATTGAGGCAGGATCAACAGCAACAGCACCAAGATCCAGAATTTTAGGTTGAATATCAGGTTCGTACTCCAGCGAAACCCTTATTGCTTCGTGACTCGTTTCGCTGACAGCATCAGCACATTCAGGTTCTAGCAACATCACTTTACTGCGGGTATGGCAATAGAATTCACTCAAGCCGGCTGCTGCCCGACACAACACTCCTGATCCTTGGAGACCAATAACGCCTACTGCTGGACGAATTTGTTGACGCGCCGCATAACGACGACCGAGATCGCCACCACCATGCACACCATTGGCAAACAACACATAATCAGGCTGATATTGCTGCGTCACTGACACTAATGCCGCCAATCTCAGCTCCGGACTAAACCCCCTATATTCCAAACCGCCATCTTCAGCGCTCCCAAGATGCAATAACCTGTCTACCCCCATGAAACCTAATTCTTGCGGTGTCTGTTTGAGTTCACCAAAAGCTACTGCCAATACAGCCCCCACAGTAGTATCAGCGGTCCTGTTCTCATTGGCGAGCAACTGGGCTAATCCCAACATATCCAGATCATGACTGCTAACTCGGCCACCGATAAGATCAAGTACAGCCACCACATAAAAATCTGGCTTTATCACGCTGTGCACAAGCCGCTGGTCGAGATCTATTGCAGCAGTATGTCGTTCACGATGACTGCTGTGGGCTTGTCCTTTAACTAAACGATCAATGCGTTTAATGCCATTAGGCCCGATGCTGCCAAGCCGATGCAAACTTCGGCGCAATAATCCTGTTGGCCCCATACCAATAACGCCTATTCCATTCAACTCAGGTAAAGCCAACACGTATTGTGGATGCAAGCGATTACGCTGTATCTGCGCTAATCTTGGGTCACGACGA
Source organism: Shewanella sp. VB17 (assembly GCF_013248905.1). Taxonomy (NCBI): domain Bacteria; kingdom Pseudomonadati; phylum Pseudomonadota; class Gammaproteobacteria; order Alteromonadales; family Shewanellaceae; genus Shewanella; species Shewanella sp. VB17. Next base: position 344,005 of record NZ_JABRVS010000001.1, on the reverse strand, counting down.
ATAATCTGACTCATTTTATTCGACTCCCTCAGCATGAGGTTCAACTTGAACGGTTAAGGGGAGAACATTAGCCCTACTTGATATTATGTTCCTCTCTGTCGCCTTAAAAGGAGCAGAGTACAGCGCATCAGTCATAGACTCACTTGGTAACGCCTCCACCAAGATTTCGGCTATATCTTTTACCTGAGGTCGAGGCTCAACCACCCCTTCAAGCATCAAACTGCATTGTGGACACGCCACCGCAACCACATCCGCCTGCGTTGCTTTTATATCCTGCATCCTCATATCGGGGATCCTCTGCTCACCAGGAACATCAGTGATCGGCGCTCCGCCACCGCCGCCGCAACAACGAGAGCGAAAACCAGAACGTTCCATTTCTCGTACTTCTATCCCCATTTGTCGTAGTAAAAAACGCGGTGCTTCATACCCTTGGTTATAGCGTCCCAAATAGCAGGGATCGTGATAAGTCATTGTTTGAGAAGTTAAAGGTTTTAATACCAACTCACCATTAGCCACTAATTCAGCAAACAGCTGAGTGTGATGCAAAACCTCAAACTGGCCACCAAAATCACCATACTCATTTTTTAACACATGAAATGAGTGAGGATCAGCAGTGACAATCCGCTTAAAATGATACTTTTTCAATGTGTTAATATTGGTGTTAGCCAAACGCTGAAAAGTCGCCTCGTCACCCAATCGACGAGCCAAATCCCCACAATCCACTTCCTCATTACCCAATACAGCAAAATCAACCTTAGCCCGACGTAATAGAGTCACTACCGCTTTCAGCGTTCTCTGGTTACGCATATCAAAGGCACCATCACCAATCCAAAATAGTACATCCGCCTGCTTAACCTCTTGCATCAAGGGAAGTTGCTGATCAACCCCCCAATGATTCCTTTGCTGTGGCGGCATACCATTTGGGTTGTCGGTCATAATAAGGTTTTCGAGTACTTCTCTCCCTTTGCCCGGCGTTTCGCCTCGTTCCAAAGTCAAATGGCGACGCATATCAACAACCGCATCCACATGTTCAATCATCATGGGACACTCCTCAACACAGGCTCGGCAGGTGGTACAGGCCCATAAGGTGTCTGGATCCAACAAACCTTGGAAAATCGGTTTGTGAGCGCCGCCATCAGCAAACTGCTCTGCTTTTCCTGGGTGAGGGCTACCAGCATAGGATTCAGTTGTACCACCAGCCATGCCAACAACCATATCCTGAATAAGCTTTTTAGGGTTCAACGGTTGTCCGGAGGCAAATGCAGGACACACTTTTTCACAGCGACCGCACTGTACGCAAGCATCAAACCCCAGCAGCTGATTCCATTTAAAATCTGCCACCTTAGCCACGCCAAGTGTTGATGCTGACAAATCTAAAGCTTTAAGACCCGTCGACTGACCACCGTCAAAACGCTCAGTTCTGCGGTGAAATGCTAAATGAAGTGCGCCAGCAAAGGCATGCTTCATCGGCCCTCCCCAAGCCATGCCGAAAAATAGCTCACCAACTCCAATAGTCACACCAACCAACAAGACCACCAACAGTAACCATGATCCTAGCCCTTCAGGGGTAAAATCACTGCCCAGTAATGTGATAACAAAAAATGAACTGGAAAATGCAAGCAAGCTTATAGGCAATCGCATCCAAGGGCCGCGAGATAAATTAGCCGCAGGCTTAATGCGACGCTTCGCCACAAACCAGGCACCACCAAACATGATTGTGGTGGTAAGCAATAAGGCCCCCTGTAAAATGAGACTGTCGACCCCAAGTAAATATTGCAGCGCTAATTGCAACACTAAAAGCAGTACTGATGCCACAAACCCACCAGCAGTCGCCACATGAGTGTTAGAAATATACTTATCTCGCCCCACCACATGATGTAAATCCACCAAATAACGGCGCGGAATACTCAATAATCCTCGAAAAAAAGCCACATCCTGTGCTTGCCCCTGACGCCATAAACTCATTCGGCGAACCGCACCCATAATCATGAGTACCAACACCAGTGCGAGCAAAACCAACAGCAAACTATCCAGCTCCATGGTGATCGTCTTAGTTGCCATTAGAAATCCTTACATAAACGCAAGGCATCATAGATAGCCGCATGGGTGTTACGTTGGGCAACACAATCCCCAATGCGAAATAACAGATATCCAGCCGCAACGCCTTCTAAACAAGGTTGCGGTTTGGCGTCATACAAAGCCTGAATATCCATCTGTCCCTTATTGACCGAATCGGCTTTGAGCTGATAGTACAAGCCTTCATTGGGGCTAATACCATTTTCAACCACGATTTGGTCAACCACTCGCTCCTCTTTCTGACCGGTATATTCATTTTCCAGCACTGCCACTAACTTATCGCCCTCGCGATAAACCTCCTCCAGCATAAAATCCGGAGTCATCACCACCTCTTGCTTATACAAATTACGATAATAAGTCGGGAAAGAGGTTCCCCCAACCGCAGCGCCGGGTTTAATGTCATCAGTGACCATTTCAACCAGCGAGCCTTTCGCTGATAAATAATCAGCCACAGACATACCACTGAATTCACAAATAGTGTCATAAACCAACACATTTTTACCCGGCTCTACTGCGCCTGTTAATATGTCCCAACTGCTAACCACCATCTCCTCATCTGCATGCCATTTAGGGTTTTGCTGTAAAAAGGGAGTGCCACCCACAGCCAAAATAACCACATCAGGTTGCAAAGCAAAAATAGCAGCAGCATCAGCCTGAGTATTCAGCTTAATATCCACCCCTAATCGGTTTAGCTCAAGTACAAACCAACGAGTAATACCGGCGATTTGATCTCGTTGTGGCGCCTTAGATGCAATCGTTATCTGGCCGCCCAATTCAGCTGCTTGCTCTATTAATGTCACTTGATGGCCACGCTCTGCGCATACTCGAGCCGCCTCCAATCCAGCCGGGCCACCGCCTATTACAACCACCCTACGGATCACCCCTGTCGTTTTATTTATCCGATGAGGCATGGTGCTTTCTCGCGACGTGGCCGCATTTTGAATACACAGCACATCCAACCCTTGATACTGACGGTCAATGCAGTAATTTGCTCCCACACACTGGCGTATTTGATCGAGTTGGCCGAGTTTGATTTTGGCGATTAAATGGGGGTCTGCAATGTGTGCTCGGGTCATGCCGACAAAGTCTACATACCCAGCTTCTAAAATGCGCTGAGCCTGATTAGGATCCTTAATATTTTGAGCATGAATCACCGGCACACTAACCACCTGCTTAATCCCAGCAGCCAAATGCAAGAAAGGCTCAGGCGGATAACTCATGTTGGGGATCACATTTGCCAGGGTATTATGGGTATCACAACCAGAGCCCACGACACCAAAGAAATCCAATAGACCAGTTTGGTCATAATAAGCAGCAATGTCTTTCATATCATCTTGTGATAATCCATCAGGATGGAACTCATCGCCACAGATCCGTAGGCCAACAGCAAAGTCTCGCCCTACTTCAGCGCGAACCGCCTCAAGTACCCGTATACCAAAGCGCATCCGATTCTCGAAACTTCCGCCCCATTGATCTACCCGTTTATTCACCCTTGGGCTCCAAAACTGATCAATCAGATGTTGGTGCACAGCCGATAACTCTATGCCGTCAAGTCCGCCCTCTTTCGCCCGTCTAGCAGCCTGAGCATAATCATTAATGATACGTTCTATTTCTTCATCTTCAATGGTTTTACAGGTTGCTCTATGTACCGGCTCACGAATACCACTTGGACTCACCAAAGTAGACCAATTCCCCCCATCCCAACGAGAGCGTCGCCCCATATGCGTAATTTGGATCATGATATGACTGCCGTGTTTATGTACAGCATTTGCCAGATTTTGAAAATGAGGGATGATTTTGTCAGTCGAAAGATTGACTGACTGCCACCAACCCTGGGGGCTATCAATGGAAACTACACTGGAACCACCGCAAATAGACAGGCCGATCCCACCTTTGGATTTTTCTTCGTAATACTTGATGTAACGTTCTGTTGTCATGCCATCTTCTGTGGCATATACCTCAGCATGGGCAGTACTCACCACCCGATTACGGATGGTTAATTGGTTAATTTCCAAGGGTTGAAATAATGCATCAAACTGTCCCATGACCACTCCTGACTCTTGTTTACGATGCAGTTAGCCTACAACGGATACTCTTAAAGATATGATTGAAAAAGTGGCCCACAGATCCGCAAGCTCACCCTGATAAAATATGGCTTACGTTGCGAGAGGGAAAACGTCAAAAATGCCATAATCTACGCCAGATTCTGCGGCGCTTTGGGTCTGCTCAGCATAGCTTTTAATCTGATAACCCTGACTTGCAGCAATCTGATCCATGGCACCGGCAAACCAGCCAGTAAACATATAATCGACCTTACGATTCACCTTGCCGTATTGATACACAAAAGCAGAATGATCTAAACGTACTCTGGCCTGCCCATTCTCTATATCCAGCGACTCAATATGGAATAAACCCCACCCTCTTTGTGATAAGCGTTTCATATAATGAATAAACACCTCATCACCTTTAATGCCATGAATTTCAGCCTCTTTCTCACACCAATGGTAAGCAGATTTGTAACCGGCTTTATACAAGATTTGCGCGTATTTTTCTGGCCCTAATTCAGCTTCTATCGCCATGTGATTATTGACAAAAAAATGCCGTGGCACATACAACATCGGCAAAGCATCGGTCACCCACACTCCGGTTTCATCATTGACTTGAATTGGCATTTCTGGTGCATGTACTGACATAACAGACTCCTATTCGCCCCACACTTGTTTTAAGACATTAACCCAGTTTTCACCCATCACTTTTTGTACCTTACGTTCGCTCCACCCTTTATTGAGTAAAGCTTGAGTCAAGTTGGGAAACTCACCCACAGTGCGTATACCTGCGGGGTTGACTATCTTGCCAAAGCGGGTCAAACGGCGTGCATACCCTTTGTCGTGAGTCAGCCATTCAAAAAAAGATTGATCATGGCCCTGGGTAAAATCAGTGCCAATTCCCACCTGATCTTCACCTGCAATATTGACGATATAATCGATGGCCTCAACATAATCTTCTATGGTCGAGTCGATGCCATTTTTTAAGAAAGGAGCAAACATGGTGACACCGATAAATCCCCCGTGATCGGCGATAAACTTAAGTTCTTGATCAGATTTATTACGCGGGTGATCTTTCAAACCTTGGGGTAAACAATGTGAATAACACACCGGCTTTTTCGAGGCTAAAATGACTTCTTCTGATGTTTTGCTGCCCACATGAGACAAATCACACATCATGCCAACGCGATTCATCTCAGTCACCACTTCGTGACCAAATCCCGATAGGCCACCATCACGCTCATAACAACCTGTGCCGACCAAGTTTTGCGTGTTATAAGCCATTTGGGCAATGCCGACACCCAATTTTTTGAAAATTTCCACATACCCTATCTGATCTTCAAAAGCATTAGCATTTTGAAAACCCAAAATGATGCCGGTCCGCCCTTCCTGTTTTGCGGCGAGAATATCAGCAGTGGTATAAACAGGGCGGATAATATCTGAGTTCTCAGTAAAAAATTGATTAAACTCAACGATGTTATCCATAGTGGCCTGAAAACCTTCCCACACAGACACAGTGCAATTAGCAGCAGTCAAACCGCCCCGGGCCATATCTTCAAATAGCTCCCTTTCCCATTTAGCGATAATCAAACCATCAATAATGATGGAGTTTTGATGTAAGCTTTTAGCGTCGGACATACAACCCTCTCCCTATGTGCACTTAAGTGTCGTGCAATCGGTGAAATCACCTTAATTAGCTAGATTGTAGCTTTTCAAATTGCGTCAAAACGCCTCAAAAACGACAGATAGAGCGGTAATGCCGCCACTTCAGGTTAGCTCACAGAGGGCAGGAGTCGCTTAGGGGATGTTGAGCCATTCCATTAAAGAAGCTGACGCCCTAGAAGAAAGATCAATGAAGGTCGCTTTAACACATCGCGAACAGGTAGATCTTGCGTGTGGTAAGACTTAAGTTTACTATTGCCAAAAATATCGGTCGTGACTAACTATGATGTTAATCGGTACGAACAATTATCGTTTTGTTTATATCGTCAGGATACACACACGACTGCATAAGATCTTCGGTTTCCGAAGTGTGATCGTCAGGTTTTTACAACTCCGCTAACCTAACGTTAAATTCTATTGGAGTTATTGATAATAAAAGGACTTACCTTTGAAAGATGTTTTTTTCTTTGACAAAATGTTAACCCCTAAAATAATCACTTTTGTCTATTGGTTAATGTTACTAGGATGTTTGATTTCAGGTCTGGTCACCATGTTTACAGGGTATGGGAGCGGTTTTTTTAGTGGCTTAGCTGTCATTATAGGCGGGGCTATTGGATCACGAATGTGGTGTGAGTTACTCATTGTTTTATTTAAAATTCATGACAATTTACAAAATATAGCGAATAAGTCTGAATAATAAAAATAAGGAAGGGAGGATAAGCTCCCTTCCAAATAGCAGTCATTGACTCTCCATTGTCACTAGCCAATATTGACCGTACCACCACCCGTTACCGTACCGCCACAATCAATCGCATCACCACTGCGAGCAACTGGCTTGCCATCAGCAAATACAGAGCCTGAGCCTGCAGCTATTTTTCGAGGATGAGGCGGATGATTAGGTTTAGCATGAAGCATCAAGGGATCTCCTTGCCTCGCTAACCCTATCCCATCTGCTTTCACTGACGATGACGCTCCTATAACCGCTGTAGGAGGAAATCCCTCATGATCACTGCCCGTATCTCCCAATTTGACTGCATTACCCATTTCGATCCTTTAAACGTTAATGTTGCAAAAAAATAATCAAAAATATCGATAGCAGCCATGATGCTACTAAATGCCTTGATAGTAAGACTGACCACTAATTGTCTAATATTAAACCTCGCAACGCAATCCCTCAAACTGGACAGCAAAAATGAGCTTGATGTTTTACCTGACTAATTCAAGGCTCATGAGCCTGATAAAAAGACTCTATAGCAAGTTTACCCTGACTGATAAGCGATAGTTTTTTTTGCATCAAAGCGTAGTGATTAATCACACGCTTGCCTAATTCAATACCTTCATTCACCGATAGAGACACATGAGATTCGCCCATCTGATGTATTATTGGCAAATGCTGATCTTTATATAGCAAGCTATCCTGGCTGCAATGATATCTCCTCACACTGCCTGACTCATTGCAATCAAATTCATTATAGTCACCCGCATCAAGATCAAAATAAGTGTTACTACTGACACGGGCATCTTGGTCGCGACTCTGAGACTGAATTAACTGCCCAGCCAAGTTATAATAAAAATATCGACTGCTGCCATCGGCGGCAGTTTGACTCTTAATCCGTCCAGCTGCATCATAAGTAAACTCGATAGTACTGCCATCATAAGGCAACTCAGTAACAACTTGTCCGTTGCTATTATATTGGTAACACCACACTTGCTGCTGGTGATTAATCACAGCTTCGAGTTGGCATTCTCCATTATAACGATATAACGTATTTTCACCTTGAGGATTGACGCTTTGTTGCAGCAGATTAAATGTGCCATATTGATACTGCCATTGCTGGCCTAATCGGTCAGTATAACGGGTTATATTACCTTCAATATCATATTCATAATAACAACGATCACCCTCTTCATCTGTCACAGCGTGTGGGGACGGCCAACTTGTTTGATAATGCCATCTGGTGATGTTAAGTTGAGCTGAATGACGGGTTTGTGATGTAACCCGCCCCAAATTGTCATATTTAAACACCAGCTTTTCCCCACAAGGAAGTAATATGCCACTTAATAGCCCTGAATGCTGATACTGATAACCCGTCTGTTCACCTTGTGGCGTAATGATCCAAGCCAGTTGCCCTAAGACAGTGTATTGATAAAACCACTGTTGTACATCTTGTAATACATTAGGGGCTAACACACGCGTAAGCTTGCCTACCTTGTTATATTCATACTGCCAACATGCACCATGTTTATTTTTAAAATTCAAAAGCCTGCCAAAATCATCGTACTCGTATTGTACCTTGCTTCCGTCGGCTGCTAACATATATGCCACTTGCCCCCAAACGGTATAACTAATTTTCCTGCTCTCACCCAGGCCGTTGGTATGTGTTATCAGCTGATTATGACGCCATTGATTGCGCAACTCTTCACCATTAGGTAACACAATACAAATAATATTATTACGTTCATCACGATAATATTGGCTAATCCCCCCAATAGCATCCTTGTAATACACCACTCTTGCTGCATCATCAAAACGTATTTGACCACAAAACCGACCTGCTGCACCTCTTGATTTGATGGCACGACCCAGCTCATCATAGTCATATTCAGCCCAACTATGACTTAAATCAGACCAACGTAATAAATAGCCTTGTTCATTGTATTGATAATCAACACTACAGCCTGGTCCCGCACGGCTATGAAGCATCTGCCCCAAGCTGTCATACTCATAACACGCTAGGACATGTATAGGCTTGAGGTAGCGATTAACTAAAGTCATCTTCTCGATACGGCGATGATGATAATCCACCAGGATCTGCTGCCCATTAGCTAATAAAACCTTGACTAAACAACCACCCTCATATACAAAATGAATATGATTTCCTTTACCATCCGAGATTTTACTCAGTAATAAACGATAACCCACAGGCTCAGCAAAATGGTACTCCCGTTCATCAACGTGCCGCATAATAAGTCGCTGGCCACATCGCATTAAGCACCACTGTGGTAAATGTGCAGCAAAACTTCTCTCTCCCTCTTTAGGTAACAGATAAAGTGCTTGTGAATATTGCTCATCAATAAACCGAGCTTGCGTGCCTTCAAGCAACAAAGTGACATCCCAATTAGTACGCCAACGTGTGCCTAACATGCCCACCATCATCAAACCTGATGAATGGTAAAAACGTTTAAACGCCAACTCAAGACGGCCTTCAAGAGTAAAATCTGTACGCCTGTCGAGTACAAAACCTGTAGCCATATCAATACCCTGACCTTGAGTAAAGCGTCCTTCTGCTCCAGAAAAATGTTGGTTTCCTCGAGAAAAACAAGCGTTAATATTGCTCACACTCTCAGGATTTTGACACATAAAGTCACGACTCATTATCTCTTTCTCTAGGGTATGTTTATCTTTCGAGCTTAAATTTTATTTTAGCTTCTTAGCATAAAGCATATAGTTAACGTCGGTGCTATTGGCTATTTTCCATTGTTTTTTTAAGAGGTTGAATTGTATTCCTTGTGAACCTATGGTCTGTAAACCTTGCTTAGCTATCATTGCTGATAATTCCTCAGGTTTAATAAAATAGCGCCACTCATGAGTCCCTATAGGGAGGTATTTCATGACATATTCTGCACCAAGTATCGCGATGATATACGATTTAATAGTGCGATTAAGGGTGGCCATTATCAATAAACCGCCTGGTTTTAGCTTTTCACAACAGATGTTGAGTAAACCTTGTTGATCCGCTACATGTTCTATCACCTCTGTATTGAGAACAATATCATACAAAGTGTGTTCATTTTTATCTGTAAGATCGCTGGCTAAACAATGAATATAATTGATTGATAGTTCATTATTCTTAGCACTTTGCTTGGCTATTAATATATTGTGTTCACTGGGATCTATTGCGGTCACGTCAGCACCACATTCAGCTAAAGGTTCGCATAAGAGTCCTGCGCCACAGCCAATATCGAGTAATGCCAACCCTTCAAGGCAGAGTTTACGATTAATATCGCGATTGAAATGTTGCGCTAACATTGTTTTTATCGCGACTAATCGAGCTTGGTTAAAGGTTAAAACATGTTTGAATTTTCCATTGGGATCGCGCCACTCTTTGGCTAAAGCATTAAATTTATTAACCTCTGTAACAGTATTAATACTGGTCTTGTTAATCGAAGTGAGTTTACTTCTGTTTAGCACTATATATCCTCATTAGAATCATTATTCTTGTGTTTATTAATGGTAATTATTATAACTATACAATTGTTTTTTATCATTATATTAACAGAATGTCCGTTTCTTAAGGACAATATTCAAAGTATAGTGAGGGCTTGAAACTAGTACAAATACTAAAGTAGTATATATTGTTTAATACATGCACATGTTGGACTCCATTTAATGTTACCTATCGTCGATTTAACTAAGTTAGCTGATCCTAATGAATGTGCCCGCTTACAGCGATCGCTTATGGAATGTGGATTTTTCTTCATTACTGGTCATGGCATTGATACTGAAAAAGTGTTTACTATTTCAAAGCAATTCTTTTTGTTATCTGAAGCTGAAAAAAATGACATATCAATGGATAATTCTCGTCATTTTAGAGGCTATAGTCATATAGGTAGCGAGGTGACTGATAAACAGGTTGATGTGAGAGAACAATTTGATGTTGGCTCTGAAGATATCGCTGTCACGGTTAATGAAGCTACGCAGTGGCAAGGATTGATAGGGCCTAATCAATGGCCAAAAACCTTACCTGACATGCAACCTGTATTGACAGAATTCGCTCATAAAGCCCAAAGCATAGCGCTCGAAGTCATTAAGGGGCTCGCCAAGGCTTTATCAATATCAGAACAAGGTATGCTACATATTTATGGCGATAAACCTCATCAACATATGAAATTGATCCGTTATCCTGATGGAGCGCAACAGCAAGGTGTGGGTGCACATAAAGACGAAGGGCTGCTGACACTACTCTTGCAAGATAATGTCGGTGGCTTACAGGTCAAAATGGATAATCAATGGCAAGATGTACCGACCATACCAGGTACCATTGTCGTTAATGTGGGTGAATTACTTGAAATGTTCACCGCTGGCGAGCTACAAGCGACAGAACACAGAGTTCAAATAAAGGCCAATGAACGTTACTCCGCTGCCTTTTTTCTTGGGGGAACATTAAATCAAATCGTTGAACCCACTGGTAACGCCGATGAAAATTTCTATCGTTCATTTAAAAGTTTTCATATCGGTGAAAATTATTTTAAGGGGCGATTGCGATCGCACCCAAATGTGGCAAATAAATTCTACAAGGATATAAAATGAAAAAATTAGCTGTTATCACAGGCGCCAGTAGCGGTTTCGGTGCAGCCATTGCTAAACGTCTTAGTGCGCAAGGCTACCCATTACTGCTGTTAGCAAGAAGACTTGATGCCATGGAAGCATTGGCGTTACCCAATACTTTATGCAGAGCAGTTGATGTATGTGATGCGATAGGTTTTGAGCAAGCCGTTCAAGAGGCAGAATCTGAGTATGGCGCTGTCGATTGCTTGATTAATAATGCCGGTGTCATGCTCTTATCTGAGCTCGATGTTCAAGATCCCAAAGAATGGCAAACCATGATAGATGTTAATATCAGTGGTGTATTAAATGGCATGAAGGTGGTCATGGCGGGAATGAAACAGCGACGCTGTGGCACTATCGTTAATATTTCAAGTTTAGCGGGCCAAAAAAGTTATGAATTTCACGCCGCATATTGCGCCACTAAATATGCCGTTCACGGTCTTACCGAAGCGACACGATGGGAATTGGCACCGCATAATGTCAGGGTCATTGAAATCTCACCAGGGGCGGCAGAAACAGAATTAATTTCTCATATCAGTGTGCCTGAAGTATTAGAAGATTACCAAAACTGGAAAGCCTCAATTGGTGGGGTGATTTCAGCTGACGATGTTGCTGCAGCGATAGAGTTTGCAATCACATTACCGCAATCAGTATGTGTACGTGACTTAAAAATTGCTCCCACCAAACAGCAAAATTAATGACACCATAAAGAGCGTTAAAGATGTAATCCTTGATAGGGACCATGGATAATCTGGGTACTGACTTCATTGGAGTCAGTATTTTCTTCTAATGTGGTTTAGCTTGAACGATGAAGTAGTGTCATCCCGTGAACTTATTGTATGACTTCAGCAACGCTGTTGATAAAGCAAAGTAGGGTATTTTTCATTGTGCTAAGCAGTAGCATTGTTATGTTTTCGATAACCGAGCCTACAAAGTGTTTACTTCATTAGTTTCATCTAACCACCTATTTATTCTAACTAAGGCTGTAGTTTGATCTTTGACTGATTGATGATGTCAAAGCCCTTCACGTTAAATCCCACTACTGCTTTACAACAGCTACCAAGGAAACCGCATTCATGGTGTATTTACGAATAGTTTACTTGATGGTTGGGCTTACTCCTACAAAATCCAATTTTTCGCCTGCATGGGATTTACCTGCACAGTTGATGGTAATGGCTGTAACTATCAACTCATGAGGTGGAGAGATTTCAACCCGTTATCTTACCTAGATTATTTTAGGTTTGCTTATGGCTTTTTCTTAGGGCTAATGGTTTGAAATCTCTACGGGGGGATTACGGGAGTTCTTGTGTCAACAGGTTGTATTAGTTACCAATCTTACTCAATCTGACTAAATTGTTTATTATAACAAAACAATAATTAGCGATTGTTTACCCATCTCAAAGAAACCTTCAAGCCAACCTCCCACGTACCGTGAGTTAGCTCATGTTAGTGCACACATGGATCATGTCTATCGCATAATAACTGGCTATTTTTATTGAAAAAGAGACTATTCTGTTCGAGCCTATTTAAGGGATTAGTCAAGAAATTAATCAAAGAGGAGTGATAGCAAAATGAGGGGGAGCGAACAAATGCGGGTGCCCCGCCTGTAACCCATTTATCAAATCTAGGCAAGCATACCTAAGCCACCTCAATATGCTAGTTTCAGAGCTTGTGTAGAATAGCTGAACAAAACAGGTGATTGAGGGAATGGCTACCTCCCTTGTCGATAGAACTAACACTGTACAGATGTTTTACACAAACCACCAAAGGGCAAAACAAGAAGTAACCTATTTCTGCGCTATGAAATATAGAATTACAACTGCATGAATGTAAAAGGTAGGGCGAAGCAGGATGCCAGATCCGAGAATAACTAGTCCAGTAATTTGCTAGATCTCAGCACACGCTTACCTGTTAAATATTCATATGGACTCAGATAGTCTAATGCTTTTCTGTGGTGTATATTAATCAAAAAATCGGCTTGCTTCGTTGAGGAAGCCATGCGATATAAAAATTGGGCGTAATGGCACAATTATTGAAAAGTTTCCTGGAGCATTATCAAAGGTCTCTAACGGATGATTAAACGTGATGTAGTAATGCCAATTGAGCTAATTCAAGAAATAGCTCAATTAGTACATAAAGAGAATTATTTTATTTTAAAAGAGGCTTTTCCAAGTCTTAAAATGAAAGGACCTATTTTCCTAAGTCAAGAAGAAGCAGAAGCTCTCATTGATTTAGCCGTTATTGAAAAGAAAAAGGCTCGGCTTAGATACCCATATTATGATGATGAACATCCTTTATATGATGAAAATCATGAAGATAGCTTTGATGATGTTCAAATGGGTATTTATGAAAAGACCATTTATTACGTGGAGTCAGCCTTCAAAAAAAATAATTTTAGGCATTTGCTATAAAGTATTTAAAAAGGCGCATCATAGCCAGCCATTTTTAATCGATAACGCACCTAGACTTTAGCGAGAATTAACGATAGCTGTCTATGACTATTAGATTAGCGATGACTATATGGAAAATGTAAGACCTGCACATACCTCACCGGAGGTGATAAGTCACAATGAAGGTAGATCCCCTTCAAACTCCGAAAGCGTCCACTAGCATTATGTTAATAAAAAACTATCTATCTAATTATTTTAAACGATTCCTATATACAGGAAGCAGCGGATACATAAAAGACAACGTGAAGAGAAGCTGTGATACCAAAGATAATACATTTAACACTATTACAACGTTAAATAAAACTCTATTCGCCTCATCACTCGATTAACCATTTTTTATGAAATATTTAGTCGATAATTTCTGTCTAATTTACTGATACTCAATGGGAGTAGCAACTATCGGAAAAAATAATATGAAAACAACAAATTTCAGTTATGTGTTTGGTGTACTAGGGGTATCTTTGTTGTTGCTATGGTTAGGAGTTTATAAGTTCACTGCTACCGAGGCAAAGTTGATTGAGCCGTTAATCGCCAATCATCCTTTGATGGACTGGCTCTATCAGTTTTTATCAGTGCAAACAGTGTCAAATCTGATCGGTTCCACTGAGATTATTGTTGGTGTAGGGCTATTGTTGGGATTAAAAAAAACCAAAGTCGCTTTAGTGTCAGGGCTGGCTGCTATGACTATTTTTTCGGTCACGCTTAGTTTTATGCTGACAACACCGGGTACGTGGAAAATTTCTGATGGAGTGCCAATCACCAATTTCTTCTTACTTAAAGACTTGGCCTTTCTTGCAATAGCCATGATGGTGGTTGAAACTAACAGGGTTATATTAAAGAGTTAATTGCCACCTTAATGGGAACTTTTTTATAAAGGAATTTTTATGCGTTCAAATAGATTATTTTGGCTTATTAAAACCAGTTTTTTGACGGTTTTTATACTGTCATCACCAGTACTTGCAATTGATAGAACGAGTGCAGAGCTGGTTGATGCCGTTAATGGCACACCGGATACTGTCAGCCGTGATGCGGGGAAAAAAATAAAACTACGTAATCATGCGAAAGGTTTTTGTACCTCAGGTACGTTTATTCCTAACCCTAAACTACAGCATACCTTAACGATCCCCTTTTTTAAGCAAGATGAGATCCCTGTGGTTGCTCGCTTTTCTTTAGGAGGTACTAATCCACACGCATCGGATAGAGGTGCAGGGCGTTTTATGTCACTAAAAATTGATGGACATAAAGAGAGCCTTAATTTTGTAACGACTAATTCTCCTGTTTTTTTTGCCAGTAATTTAGAGGAATTTTTTAACTTTCAAACTAAGGTAAAACAAGGGGCTGAAGGCAAGAAGTGGCTTATGGACAACCAACCTAATGCTAAAACATTTTTCAATTATATCAACACTCTACCACCGAGTGTTAGTTTTGCTAATAGTCGCTACTTTGGTGTCAATAGCTTCTTGTTCAGTGCAAACAATGGCCAGATAATGCCTGGCCGTTGGAGCTTTGAGCCTGTTGATGGCGAGATTTATCTTAGTCAAGCCAAGCTTGATAGCCTACCCAATGACTTTCTAAAAACAGAATTGTTAACTCGTATTAAACAAAAACCTGCAGAGTGGGATCTTTATATTCAATTGGCACAACCCAGTGACGAAATTAACGATCCGACAGTCTTGTGGCCTGAGAGTCGCCAACGTTTATTGGTTGGGCAGGTACGTATTGACGGCAAGCGAGATAATGAAACGGCGACGATACAATGTGATAGGGGGATTTTTAATCCTGTGCTATTGCCAAAGGGGATCGCTCCCTCTGCAGATCCTATCTTAAATGCACGGACTCCCGCTTACATTGAGTCGTTTATCAGACGCCAATAGCTAATTCACCTCCACCCCATAATGTGTGACTAATGAGGGTTTTATTGCCTCATTAGTGTGGTCTTGTGGTCAACTACCTATTATTGATATAGTTACTCACTTTACTGGCGATATTTATGCTACGAGGTTCATTATGCTTGAGCTTGCGCCTATTAATTTACATTTCAACAAAGATGTAAGAATAATATTAACAGATGCCCTTGTTCAGTATCATTTATTTGATAAAAATCTACCACTGGTTATCTCTTTTGCTCCTATGGATAGTGGGTTAAGTGACCAAAGCTTACAGGATGATACAGTTCAAGCTTTTGGTTTTAATTTCTTTAAAAAACAACAATTTAATGTAATTGCATTTGCTCACAAAGAAGATACATATTATCGTTCCGATAGTTTTGTTAGCTTTATTGCTTCTATTGGTAACGCTATCTCGATTTTTGATAACAAAATAGGTTATGGCATCAGTTTAGGTGGATTTGCTGTCGCGTTACATGCTAATTCATTAGGATTAGAGCGAGCTTTACTGCTTATGCCGCAAAGCAGTTATTCAAATAAAATAACTCCTTGGGAGAAAAAATCGACTAAGGCTTGCCAATTAGAGGATTGGAATAACAAGCATAATGATGCGGCTATTTGCCAAGTACCCTTGACTATTATTTATGATCCTTTGTGTTTGACTGATAAAAGGCACGTTGATAGATTTAAGTGTGAAGTGCAGCATGTCAGACTCTTTGGCGTTGGTCACCGCATTCCTAGAGCATTAAGACATTTAGGTATTTTAAGAAATATTGTGGTTAATTATATTAATAGCGGCTGTGTCACTCATGATTTTCATCAAAAAATAAGAGATAGAAGATTTTTAAGATATTACCTTAAAAATCAACTTAAGAATCCAACAAAGAAATCCTCTTTAAAAAGAAGATTGGTATTTTTAAGGCTGTTTGTAAAATTAAAGCTTAACAAATCTTTTATCGCCAAATAGCAGTAAATAAAAAACAATTAAACCCTACTTACCTTACAAAGGAGACAGTCAAGGCCAGCCATGTTTGTTAGTAAGGTTTAAATTCCCCCCCTTGCATCAACTCAACTCTCTGAACTGATTATCCTATTTTTTCTGGCAGCTAAGAGTTAAGAGCGGGTACAATGGGGCAATAGCACTAAGCTAGTATTCATGTCTAAGTCATGATATTGATATGAATCGACCGATGTTGTGGATTTGGTTAAATGGTAAAAGAAGTAGATAAACGAGAATTTAGTCGAGTAATGCGTGATGTAAATAGTGCATTTATTGCATTAAATGAAGATCAAACTAAGACGGTAAGAGTCGGTTTTGTTTTATTAGAACATTTCTCTATGATGGCCTTTACGGCTGCCATGGATACATTAGTGACGGCAAATTTGGTACGTTCAACCCCTTTGTTCACCATGTCTACTTTTGGCTTGAGTTCCTTATCGGTTAAAAGTGATCTTAATTTAAATATATCAACAGGCTTTACGATAGATGATCTCATTATTGATAATCATGTATCTGTTGATGCATTAATTATTTGTGGCGGTTACCGCAGTTCACTTAGTGAATGCGTTCAACTCTCGACCAAACTTAGGCTATTAGATAAAAAAAATACCGTACTAGGTGGATTATGGAATGGAGCCGTAGCCCTTGCTCATGGTGGTTTACTTAATCATAAAACATGTTCAATACATATAGATAACCATGCATTTATTAAAGAACATTTCCCTCATATTTGTCTATCTGAGCATGTGTTTAAAATAGATGGGAAATATATGACTTGTGCCGATCCTAGTAGTGCATTAGCAATGATGTGTGTATTTATTGAGTCGTGTTTTGGCCGTGATACAGTGCGAGCTATTCGTGAAATTTTAACCTGTCATCAAGTTGAAAGTAATCATGACGCGACATTAATGAAAACTGCAGATAATCCCGCTTTTCCAGACACATTACGTAATATATTACAGTTAATTAAATCTAACATTGAGGAGCCTTTACAGCCTGATGAAATTAGTTCGTATGTGGGTTTGTCGCGACGATACATTGAACGTTTATTTCAAACACATTTAGCAACGACCCCATCACGCTATTACCTTGAACTGCGGATCACTCATGCTCGCCGTTTATTATTACAAAGCAATGATTTGATCGGCAATATAGCTGTCGCAAGTGGCTTTCATAGTACCACTCATTTTAACCACTGTTTTAAAGCTTATTTTGGGTTATCTCCGAGTCAAATTAGGCAAAAGTACCGTCACGAACCCTTTGTGTAAACTGAGGTTAGCCCTCTAATAATAAAAAAGCCTCCAAATGATAATGGAGGCTTTGATATTTAGTAAGCTTAATTGATGTCTCGCACTTATTTACCTTACACCAGTATCGATGTCAGTGGCGTTATTGAGTTTATATTAGGCTTGAACAAGCTCAGTTTCTTCAGCGGGATCTTGTTCTGCTTGTTCGCGCTCCACTTGAGTTAGCTTAGGCGAAAATCGCCCCGTTGCAGCATAAAAAAGTCCAATTAATGGGGATATCCAGCAGGCAAAAGAAAGTGGTATATACAGTAAGTTCTCTATGTTTCCTTCAGCAATGCCTAAACCGAGTGCAGTAATAACCACAGCGCCGCCAGCGTTCCATGGAATTAGTGGCGAGATTAAGGTGCCACCTTCTTCAACTGCTCGTGAAAGATTAAGTTTAGAGTAGCCTTGCTCAACGTATGCTGGTGCAAACATGCGACCCGGTAAACTAATTGATAAATAAGGATCGCCAGCAACGAGATTAGTGGTCACTGCGGTGCCCATTGCTGCAGCTTGTAGCCCAAGAAATGAATGAGTTTTCTTTAGTATCACTTCAATAATGCTTTCTAAACAATGTGTGCGCTCTAACGCGCCACCAAAGCCAAGAGATATCATGACCAGCGTTATCACCCAAGCCATTGATTGAATACCACCACGATTAAGCAGTGAGTCTAATTCTGTGACACCTGTGGTGATACTGAAACCATTTTGCATAAACTGAAAAACTTCATGCAAAGAAAAACCTTGGACAACAACGGCAAGTATTGCGCCGGAAATAACCCCTGCAAATAAGGAAGGTAGTGAGGGCATGCGTTTTAAAGACAGAAATAACACTATAGCTGGAGGCAGTAAAAGCCATGGAGATAAGCTGAAACTTGTTTCTAAGCCTGTGGTTATGGTATTGATTGTTGAGAAATCAACAGATGCCGAATCGATGACATAAAAACCAACAAATAAATAGATACAGAGTGAAATCAACATCGCAGGAAGAGTGGTTGGGATCATGTTCTTGATGTGGTCAAACAGATTTACCCCCGTTACCGCAGGGGCTAGATTGGTGGTATCGGATAATGGCGACATCTTGTCACCAAAAAAAGCACCGGAAACAACAGCCCCTGCTGTCCAGTATATTGGAATATCAAAACCAGCACCAATGCCGACCAATGCCAAACCAATAGTGCTCACCGTCCCCCAAGATGTCCCTAGTGATACTGACACAATGGCGCATAACAGCATACCTGAGGCAAGGAAGAATTCAGGGCTAAGCAACTTAAGCCCATAATATATTAATACAGGTACTGTACCACTGGCTATCCATATGGCCACTATCATGCCAACCGCAATTAAAATGGCGATAGAGGGCAGTGCGATACGTAGGGCATTGAATACCCCTCCTTCAATATACAGCCATTTATAACCTCTAAACCGTGCAAGTATGGCAGTGATCCCTATGCCGATAGCCAAAGGAATGTGAGGAGTGAAATCATTAAATACAAACAGTTGGATAGCGAGTAAGAGGAGTGTGAGTGCAATGGGAAGTAACGCCATCGCAAAACTTGGTTTGATGCCCTTATTGTGGTTCATATTTCCTTCCTATCATCATTTTGAACAGCGATGGCTTTTTGTGTTACTAACACAAAAAATTGCCAAACACTTGTTCATGAATTGTTGGTCTTATATTTTTTATTGTGAGAGTTAAAAGCTAACATAACTGAGTCAAGGATGGATGCTGGAGCGCCACATTTGTCGGCAATCCGCAATATGTGGCCGCTTAAAAGCAATAAGAAGTGTTTAATTACGAGTATTGTCTCTCCTATGTCATGTAAATCATCGCTGTTGATGACGAGTACCAGTGCAAAGGGTGAGTAAAATGTTTGATTATTGTAATAAGCTTAACGGATTCGATGAAGTGGTTGATAAGGCCATTCAGAAAGAAAAAGTGCGCCAAGAGGCACATATCGAACTTATTGCTTCTGAGAATTATACCAGTCCAATGGTGATGGAAGCACAAGGCACATCATTGACAAATAAATATGCTGAAGGTTACCCAGGGCGTCGTTATTATGGTGGTTGTGAGCATGTTGATGAAATAGAAACATTAGCCATTGAGCGGGCCAAAGAACTTTTTGGTGCTGATTATGCGAACGTACAGCCGCATTCCGGTTCTCAAGCTAATGCTGCAGTATTTATGGCGTTAGTTGAGCCAGGAGACACTGTATTAGGCATGAGTTTGGCTCATGGTGGACATTTAACCCATGGTTCTCATGTTAGCTTTTCTGGAAAAACCTATAATGCGGTTCAGTATGGCATTAACGAAGCGGGCGAAATTGATTACGATGAAGTGAGAGCAATGGCTCATGAACATCAACCTAAAATGATTATTGCTGGATTCTCTGCATACTCTCAAGTGATCGATTGGGCACGTTTTCGTCAAATTGCCGATGAAGTCGGAGCCTATCTTTTTGTCGATATGGCCCATGTTGCCGGCCTTGTTGCAGCGGAGCAGTATCCTAATCCATTGCCTCATGCACACGTTGTCACATCAACTACTCATAAAACTTTGCGTGGACCGCGTGGCGGCTTAATTCTGAGCCTAAATAATCCAGAATTAGAGAAGAAATTAAATTCGGCAGTCTTTCCTGGTGTTCAGGGCGGCCCTTTAATGCATGTGATTGCCGCTAAGGCGGTGGCGTTCAAGGAGGCGTTACAGCCTGAATTTAAGTTATATCAAGCTCAGGTTGTTCGTAATGCCGATGTGATGGCGCGAACATTTATTGAACGAGGCTATGATGTGGTTTCTGGTGGTACGCGCAATCATTTATTCCTGCTGAGTTTAATTAAGCAGGGCCTTACTGGCAAAGAGGCAGATGCAGCCTTGGGCCAAGCTTCAATCACTGTCAATAAAAATGCAGTGCCCAATGATCCTCAGTCACCATTTGTCACCTCTGGTCTGCGTATTGGTTCTCCTGCTATCACCACCCGAGGCTTTAAAGAACAAGAATGTCGTCAGTTGTCTCATTGGATAGCGGATATATTGGATGCGCTGCAAACTGAAGATGCAAGCGGCGTGATTGCAGAGGTGAAGCATAAAGCCAGTCAGCTTTGTGGTGATTATCCAGTTTACCGCGGTCAGTGATCTTATCGCGATTTCACATTTAACGGCTATATCGTCAAATATTTAAAGGACTTCGGAATGGAAAAATATTCTGGTTTTGGGTTGATAACACATGCCTTAAGTCACCATGAAAACTGGCAGCGGGTTTGGCGTAATCCCCAACCAAAGAAAAGGTATGATGTGATTATTGTTGGTGGCGGTGGTCATGGGCTTGCGACAGCTTATTATTTGGCTAGTGTTCACGGCATTACTAATATAGCCGTGCTTGAGAAGGGGTATTTAGGTGGTGGAAATACTGCGCGAAATACCACCATTGTTCGCTCTAATTATCTTTGGGATGAATCAGCACATTTGTATGAACACGCCATGAAATTGTGGGAAGGCCTGTCCCAAGATTTAAATTATAACGTGATGTTTTCTCAGCGAGGCGTGTTGAACTTAGGCCATACCTTGCAAGACATGCGAGATATTGGCCGTCGAGTTAACGCTAATCGTTTAAATGGTATTGATGGTGAAGTATTAGACACTCAACAGGTACAGGAAATTGTACCTATGATGAATTGTGGCACAGATACTCGTTATCCAATATTGGGTGCATCTTGGCAGCCTAGAGCTGGGGTTGCTCGCCATGATGCGGTTGCATGGGGCTATGCACGCGCCGCTGATGCACTGGGTGTAGATTTAATTCAGCAATGTGAAGTTATTGATATTATAACTGAAGATGGCGCTGCTGTGGGGGTTAATACTAAGCAGCACGGGATCATTAAAGCTGATCGTGTTGGATGTGCGGTAGCGGGAAACTCCAGCGTATTAGCCAAAATGGCAGGTTTCGAGTTACCGCTTGAGTCACATCCACTGCAGGCACTGGTCTCTGAACCCATTAAACCTATTTTGGACACTGTGGTGATGTCCAACCAAGTTCACGGTTATATCTCGCAATCAGATAAAGGTGATTTGGTGATTGGTGCCGGCATTGATGGTTATAACGGTTATGGTCAGCGAGGTGCTTATCACACAATAGAGCATACCGTTCAGGCAATCTTAGAGTTATTCCCAATCTTTAGCCGTGTCAGAATGAATCGTCAGTGGGGAGGTATTGTTGATACTTGCCCTGATGCATGTCCCATTATTTCAGCGACACCCGTTGAAAATCTATTTTTTAATTGTGGCTGGGGAACAGGCGGATTTAAAGCCACACCAGGTTCAGGCCATGTCTTTGCCGATTTGCTCGCGAAAGGGCAAGCCAACACGTTAGCTAAACCGTTTGCTTTGTCCCGTTTCCACAATGGTGCTTTGATTGATGAACATGGTGCTGCAGGCGTCGCTCACTAGAGGAGAGGGAAAAGATGTTTTATATTTATTGTCCTTATTGTCAAGAACACCGCGAGGAAGAAGAATTTCACGCTGCAGGCCAAGCACATATTAGTCGTCCACTCGATCCTGATAATTGTAGTGACGTGGAGTGGGGCGATTATTTGTACTTTCGCAAAAACCCACGAGGACTACACCACGAGATGTGGTCGCATGCGGCGGGTTGTAGAAAGTATTTTAATGTGACCCGAGATACTCAAACTTATCAGATTAAAGAAGTGTATAAGATGGGTGAAGTGCCACAAATTGTTGCTGAAAAAACCTCAGATAGAGAGAGGAGTGCAGTATGAGTCAGGAAAACCGTGTTCATTCTGGGGGATGCATAGATCGTAGCAAACCATTGAGTTTTTGTTATAACGGTAAAATTTATCAAGGTTTTAGTGGTGATACTCTGGCTTCTGCGCTGCTAGCCAATGGTGTCGACATCGTTGGGCGCAGTTTTAAATATAGCCGTCCTCGGGGCATTGTTGCCGCTGGCAGTGAAGAGCCCAATGCCATTTTACAAATGGGGGCTAGCGAAGCAACTCAGGTACCTAATATAAGAGCAACTCAGCAGGAACTATTTGATGGGTTAGTTTGTCATTCGGCTAAGGGGTGGCCGAGCTCTGACTTCGACATGATGAGTGTGTTGGGTAAGGTTGGTGGTAAAATGATGCCACCAGGTTTTTACTATAAAACCTTTATGTATCCGCAAACGATGTGGCAAACCTACGAGAAGTATATTCGTAAAGCGGCAGGAATAGGACGTTCTCCTACAGAAGTCGATCCTGATATTTATGATAACGTTAATCAACACACTGATGTATTGATTGTGGGAGCAGGCCCAGCAGGCTTAGCGGCGGCGTTAAGTGCAGCGCGTAGTGGTGCTCGAGTTATTTTTGCCGATGAGCAAGCGCAAATGGGGGGCGCATTATTATCAAGCCGTGAGCTGATTAATGGCCAACCGGCAATGGAGTGGGTGGCTGAGACATTAGCTGAGCTGAACCAATACCCTGAAGTGTTGGTACTTCCACGTGCCACAGTGAATGGTTATCACGATCATAACTTCCTTACTATCCATCAACGCTGTACTGATCACATTGCCGATAAAGCGCCTAACGGACAAGTTCGTCAACGGTTATATCGGGTTCGTGCTAAATGGGTCGTATTGGCAACGGGCGCTCATGAGCGAACCTTGGTTTTTGGTAATAATGATGTTCCCGGTTGCATGCAAGCGTCAGCGGTATCGACTTATATTAATCAGTACGGAGTCGTACCTGGTAAGCAGCTAGTGTTAATGACAACTAACGACAATGCCTATCAAGCCGCATTCGATTGGCAGGACAGTGGTCGAGATGTGGTGGCCATTATTGATACTCGCAGTCAACCTCAAGGCGAAAAAATACAGCAAGCGCGTCATCGCGGCTTAAACATCATCACTGGCAGTGCCGTTATTGAAGTTAAAGGCACTAAAAGAGTCTCTGCGGTGTTAATTGCCAACATTAATGTTGATGGGACTCAAGTTGTAGGCGAGTCAAAGACCATAAAATGTGACACGGTAGCGAGCTCTGGAGGATGGAGTCCCGCGGTACATCTTTCTTGTCATACTGGCAGCCGTCCGCAATGGAAAGAGGATGTACTTGGATTTGTACCGGGCGAGACGGTTCAGCAGCAACTCGTCGCGGGGGCGATTAATGGTACTTATAGCCTTATAAAATGTTTGCAAGAAGGATTTAGTGCCGGGCAAGAAGCGGCAAGCAAAGCGGGTTTCACTGATGTTGGTAATGATGAAATGCCGGCTGTTGAGCTGCTCACTGAAGGGCCTACAATGCCGTTGTTTCATATACCTCATACACTACCAACCAGTCGAGCCCCAAAACAATTTGTCGATTATCAAACTGATGTCACCGCAGCGGGTATTGAGCTCGCGACACGTGAAGGGTTTGAGTCTATTGAACATATTAAACGTTATACGGCAATGGGCTTTGGTACTGATCAAGGTAAGCTAGGTAATATTAACGGTATGGCGATTGCAGCAAAATGCATGAATAAATCGATACCTGAAACCGGCACCACTATTTTTAGACCTAATTATACTCCAGTGACGTTTGGCGCAATTGCTGGGCGTAACTGCAGTGATTTATTTGATCCAAAGCGTTATACCCCAATGCAGCAATGGCATGTCGATAATGGGGCCTTGTTTGAAGATGTGGGGCAATGGAAACGTGCTTGGTATTACCCCAAAGCTGGGGAGTCTATGCTCGATGCGGTTAATCGTGAATGTAAGGCAACCCGCGATAGTGTCGGTATTTTAGATGCATCCACACTCGGTAAAATTGACATTCAGGGCAAAGATGCCCGTGAGTTTATCTCTCGAGTGTATACCAATGCATGGGCTAAATTGGCGGTAGGTAAATGTCGATACGGTTTGATGTGTGGTGAAGATGGCATGATATTCGATGATGGTGTGACATCATGTTTAGCTGACAATCACTTTATCATGACGACGACCAGTGGTGGCGCTGCTCGGGTATTAAGTTGGTTAGAGCTGTACCACCAAACGGAATGGCCTGAGCTTGAAGTTTATTTCAATACCGTAACTGATCAATGGTCAACGATGACAATTTCTGGCCCTAATGCTCGTAAGCTGTTGGCAGAAGTCTGTGATGATATTGATTTAGATCGTGATAGTTTCAAGTTTATGGATTGGCGACAGGGGACGGTTGCTGGTGTGCCTGCCCGTATATTCCGAATCTCATTTACCGGTGAGCTTTCGTATGAAATCAATGTACAGTCAAACTACGGTTTAAAGGTATGGGAAGCACTTCAGTCACATGGCAAAAAATACAACTTAACCCCTTATGGCACAGAAACTATGCATGTCTTACGGGCTGAAAAAGGGTTTATTATTGTTGGGCAAGATACAGATGGATCTGTCACACCGATGGACTTGGGTATGGGGTGGTGTGTCAGTAATCAAAAAACATTTAGTTACATTGGTAAGCGCGGCATGAATCGTGAGGATTGTTTACGTTCGGGTCGGAAGCAACTTGTTGGTTTGAAAACAAAAGAGGCTAATGTGGTGATACCTGAAGGCTCTCAGGCGGTTGCAGATCCCAATCAAGCAATTCCAATGACCATGTTGGGCCATGTGACCTCAAGTTATTACAGTGAATGTTTACAACGCAGCATTGCAATGGGCATGATCATCGGTGGCCTTGACCGTATGGGGGAGAGTGTTTATTACCCTCTGGCTGACGGTAGGGTGATTGAAGCTGAAATATGCAGCCCTGTTTTCTTGGATCCTAAAGGAGATAGACAACATGTCTGATGTTGAAAGTATTATTAATAAGCCAGAATCAGCTCCTGTGGATACTCATATAGTGGAAACTGCGGTACCGTCATCACCTAAGATATTGGAAATGCAGCAGCTTTCTCTTAATGGGGTGCAAGCTATTAGTCCCTTGTCTGGGAGAGTATCACAGACAAGTCAGCGACAAAATGTGAGTGTCTATCTAAGTGAATTAGCGTTTTTAGGACACTTAGTTTTACGAGGCAATAGTGACAATGAAAAGTTTGCTGCAGCAATCAAAGAAGTACTAGGAGTCTCACTGCCCGCTGCGCTACAGAGTGAAGCGAAAGATGAATTATCAATCAGTTGGATTTCACCTGATGAATGGCTAGTGATTTTACCTATCAAACAAGCTTTTGCGGTTGAAAGTCGATTACGTATCATCGTCGAGGGTCATTTTGCGGTTGTAAATGTATCTGGTGGACAGACAGTATTGAGCTTATCGGGCTCGAATGCACTGCAAGTATTGCATAAATCTACCCCTTACGATGTTCATGAGCGTAACTTTCCAGTCGGTAAAGTGGTGACCACTGTGTTTGCTAAATCACAGGTAGTTATTCGTCGTACGGGGCTTGAAAGTTGGGAGTTGACGGTACGAAGAAGCTTTGCTGACTATGTGTGGTTGTGGTTAACCGATGCAGCAAGAGAGTATGGTGTTGAGGTCAGTGGCTAGTATTTGGCTGACATTATAGGGAGGTATTTTGCTATAGTATTGTGATTCAGTACGTTGATTTAGCACTTTGGTTCAGTCTGAGGTTGAGCCAAAGTTTATCGTTTTTGAGTTTAATACCAATAGGTATAATTAAAGAGATATTATCGTGAGAAATAATGAAAACACTTGGATATTAACCGCACAATGTCCAAGTTGCCTTGGAACAGTAGATGTAGTGACTCGCTTTCTTGCTGAAAATAGTTGTTATATTGTAGACATACAATCATATGATGATCGTGAGCTTAAGCTGTTCTGCATTCGTGTTCAATTTCGGCCACTCAACGATGAGTTTAATGCTGATGTATTCGATCAAACATTTCTAGAGCGGGCGAAAGCGTTTGATATGACTTGGACGTTAACAGAGCCAAATCATAAAACTCGTGTTGCCATCATGGTTTCAAAATATGATCACTGTTTAAATGATTTACTCTATCGTTATCGCACTAATGCATTAGCAATTGATGTTGCAGTGATTATATCCAATCATCCTGATCTGAAAGCATTAGCAGAGTGGCATGGTATAGATTATCATCACCTACCTATTACGGCAGAAACTAAACCTCAGCAAGAAAAACAAGTGCTGGACATAGTGAAGCAGTATTCTTGTGAACTAGTGGTGCTTGCACGTTATATGCAAGTATTATCTGCCGACATGTGCAGTGAACTTAGTGGGAAGGCCATTAATATTCATCATTCTTTATTGCCAGGCTTTAAAGGTGCTAAGCCTTATCATCAAGCATGGGATAAAGGGGTCAAACTGGTTGGTGCAACGGCGCATTATGTTAATGACGATCTTGATGAAGGACCCATTATAACTCAAGGCGTTCAGGCTGTTGATCACAGCCACTATCCAGAAGATTTGGTTGCTAAAGGGCAAGATATTGAAAGCCAAACATTAGCCCGTGCAGTGAAGTACCACATCGAGAAACGTGTGTTCTTATTTGGTTCACGCACTGTTGTATTTGCTGATTAAAGCCATAAGAATATTATTTTATAACACTGTTTGTCATGGCTTATAAGGGATAGCCTTATGGCCATTATTGACTAATAATGGTCAAAATAGAATTTATTTAAGCTGAATATTCCGTTTGATACTCGCGTTTATTTTGTTCATTTGGTCATCAGATACTTGCTTAGAGCATATAATATGCCGTGTTGTTCGATCTGCGGATAAAAGTGGAAAAGATAAAATTGACACTTTTTTATTTAGTGTTGGGTGTATTGAAAATATATAAGGCAGTTCAGCTGCTGAAAAAAAAGCAATGTCGCCACGTTTTTCTGCGATCATGAGTAAAATATGTTCTTGATCTTTTGTAAGATCAAGCATATTTGCATGTGAATTCAACATCATTCCAATGAGAACAGAACTGTATGCGTATCCTTTTTTAAATAAAACAGTGACGTTCTTATCGTTCATTATTTCAGTAAGAGAGCGAGAATTAAACTGATCATGTTTATCCGCAGCTACAACTCCAACATACTCAGAATCGACATAAGTAATATCAGATACTTTACCTATTTTTTCTCGTTCTGCGGTATAAATCCAACTAACTAAGCATAGCGGCTGAGTATTTTCTTTAAAGTAATGCATAAATCTAGCTGCGGGATTTTGCTTCCAGTGATAGCGAATATCGGTATCACTAAATACTTTCTCACCAATATCATAATTAATCCCTACTAGCTTGTTGTCGCTATCATAGCCAATATAAGGAAGTCTACCATTAAAATAAAGTGTTATCTCAGGCTCTTCTGCTTGGCACTGAATGACAATAAAGCTCTGTAATATGAAAAGTATTATTACATTAAATGCCAAGATACGATTATAATTAATCAATTTTTGAATCTCTAATTTAACACCATACTAAATTATAGCCGCTTTAGCATAATTGGGTTCATAACCCACAAGGGGTTCAAAGTCTGGTATCAAATAGACAAAACTAGTACCCATTTATTATTCAATTTTGATCACTTGTGAGTGTAATATTTCCTAGAGCTAACTTTAAAAATATGACTAAATTTTTTATTATCGGTTTACCTAGAACTGGGACGACAAGTGTGAGTGTGGCTTTACTTGAACATGGATTTAAGGTGGCACATCAGGCATTTACTAAGCAAGCATTTGAGTTAGCTGATGTGATATCTGATGCTCCTTGTTTTAGTGATTATAAGCAATTGGACTATCTATACTCAAATGCAAAATTTATCTATCTAGATCGCTCACTCGAAAGCTGGGTACCTTCTATGCAGATGCTATTAAGTCGTATGTTAGTGCATTTAGATGAAAAAAAAGGACGATTTCATCCTATTTTAAAGCGTAGTTTCAAACATAGTTTTGGTGTCGGTGAGGTGGATGAACCTACTAATACCCAGCATTTGATGCATTGCTATCAAGCTCATAAAAAAAACATTTTTGATTTTTTCAGTGATCGAAATGATTTTACCAGCATCGATGTCAGTAAAGATGGCGCCTTATCTAAGTTACTGGACTTCATGAATGTAGAAGATAATGCTAATTTTGAGGCTGTACAGTTAAACTTTCCACATCTAAACAGCGGGAGACGTGTCGCTAGTTGGGATGAGTACAAACACCCTAATAAAATAAGTGCTAACGCCGCAGGCCCTGAAAAACGCAAATACTTTGATTATAAATTAATCAGCTAAGTACCATTTTCAAAATAGGGTTCCACGTGGAACTTAACACTGCATTGGGTTGTTTTACTGGGGATGTCGGTTTGCTATTCCAGTATTAGTGATTTTAGGTTACAACTCAATTAATTTAGCTAAAATGAGTAAAAAAAGAAGCAATTTCTGTTTAACCAACTATTATATCTTTTGGATAAAAAATTCTTTTATTATGCGGAAAAGTATTTCAATTTATTTTGCGTATAACTTATCTACAAGTTGAATTTATTTTTGATTTACATTCGTATTATTTAAAATTAAATTTGACAAAAAAACCTTTGCAAACAACAAACTAAAAACAAAACAGAACAAATATAATCTGCATCTGTTGACTTTACTTTGCTTGTTGATATCTCTGTTGATTGTTTTGATCGGGATCGACACACACTTGGCTTGGATTAGATCATCAGGATCCTATTTTTTTCTCGTAAAAATAAGAAGGTTTAATCATAAATCGATTACTTACCGATACAGAATGAACTGAAGATTTTACCAAGTAAATCATCAGAAGTGAATTTTCCCGTTATTTCAGACAATGCCATTTGAGTCATTCTTAGTTCTTCTGCAAGCAATTCTCCAGCTAAATAGACTTCTAATTGCTCTTTCCCTATCATTAGATGGCTACTAGCAAGAGCCAGAGCTTCTAAATGACGACGTCGTGCAATAAAACCACCCTCTATATTACTTTGGTAACCCATAAGAGATTTAAGGTGCTGCTGGAGTGCTTGAACCCCTAAACCAGTTTTGGCTGAGATGCGAAATACATTGTGGTCATGATCCTGCGTTACCGTTAAGGGCTCACCTGTTACATCAGCTTTATTACGTACCACAGTGATCCCTAAATTTTTCGGTAGACGATCAATAAAATCAGGCCAGATCTCATGCGGGT
This sequence comes from Shewanella sp. VB17, assembly GCF_013248905.1. Taxonomy (NCBI): domain Bacteria; kingdom Pseudomonadati; phylum Pseudomonadota; class Gammaproteobacteria; order Alteromonadales; family Shewanellaceae; genus Shewanella; species Shewanella sp. VB17. The sequence goes on along the minus strand of NZ_JABRVS010000001.1, from coordinate 314,168 downwards.
TGACTGCGTCGGTAGTCGTACCATCGACCATAAATAAAACCTGATCGGCCGTTTCTATTTCAGCCCAAGCACGTTCTATACCAATGATCTCGACGGCATCATGGGTGTCACGAAGTCCTGCAGTGTCGATGATATGCAGCGGCATACCGTCTAAGTGGATATGTTCACGCAATACATCACGGGTAGTACCAGCAATGTCGGTAACAATGGCTGATTCTTTACCTGCTAGGGCATTAAGCAAGCTAGATTTTCCCGCATTAGGACGGCCTGCAATCACCACTTTCATCCCTTCACGTATAATTGATCCTTGTTTGGCACTGGCTTGAACTGTATCGAGTTTAGTGATGATTCGTTGGAGCGAGCCTGCAATTTTACCGTCAGAAAGAAAATCGACCTCTTCGTCAGGAAAATCAATCGCTGCTTCGACATAAAGGCGTAGGTTAGTGACTTGCTCTACTAGTTCATGTATCTGTAATGAGAATTCACCTTGTAGAGAGTTCAACGCGCTTTTAGCTGCTTGTTCGCTAGTAGCATCGATCAGATCGGCAATGGCTTCAGCTTGAGTCAAATCCATTTTATCATTCATAAAGGCTTGTTCGCTAAATTCTCCAGGTTTGGCTATACGAACCCCAGCCACTTGCATTACTTGCTTTATTAACATGTCGAGTACAATCTGGCCTCCATGGCCTTGTAATTCGAGGACATCTTCACCAGTAAAGGAGTTTGGTCCCTGAAAAAAAAGGGCGATCCCCTGATCGATAACCTCATCGTCAAAGCCTTTAAAGTCGCAGTAATCGGCATAGCGTGTCTTGGGGATACGCCCCAAAATAGCCATCGCCACATCGCTGGCAAGGTTACCAGAGATACGAATGATACCCACACCACCACGCCCTGGGGCGGTTGCTTGTGCCACGATAGTATCTGTTGTCATTACTGTGTTCCCTACTTTAAACAATTGAAAGCTAATGAAAAAATATTGATTTTATTCTTATATCCAAGTGACTTCAGCATGTCGAAGAATCTCTTGGATATATAAATAAAAAAGCGGTCAATACTCAGTATTAACCGCTTTTCTTAGTTGAAGCTAAAAGCTATTTTAAGCCTTTCTTCGCAAGGCCAGCATAAATAATCTTCTGCTGTGTAATCGCAACTAAGTTACCCACTAGCCAATAAAGTACCAGGCCTGCTGGGAACCAAAGGAAGAATACGGTAAACACCACTGGCATCCACTGCATCATCTTTTGTTGCATTGGATCCATTGTTGGTGCCATAGGTTGCATTTTCTGCATCACAAACATTGAGATCCCCATCAGGATTGGCATCACATAATATGGATCTTGTACCGAAAGATCGGTGATCCATAACATGAATGGCGCGTGACGCAGTTCAAAACTCTCTAACAGTACCCAATATAATGCAATGAAAATGGGCATCTGTAACAAGATTGGTAAACAGCCACCCATAGGGTTCACTTTCTCTTTCTTGTACAGTTCCATCATGGCTTGACCCATTTTTTGACGGTCATCACCGAAGCGTTCTTTCATCTCAGTCAGTTTAGGCTGCAAGTTTCGCATCTTAGCCATAGAGGTATACTGAGCTTTAGTTAGCGGGAATAATAGGCCACGGACAGTCAGTGTGATTAATATAATCGCTAGCCCCCAGTTAGAGACTATTGACTGAAAAAACATCAGTAGCTTATAAATAGGAACAGCTATCCACCAAAGAAAACCATAATCAACCACTAGGTTAAGTGAGTCGGATAGTTTAGAGAGTTCCTCTTGATTTTTAGGGCCAACATAGAATTGTGCGCTAATGGTTTGAGCTGCACCTGGTGCAACGTTATAAATAGCACCACGGAAACCTATATTTGCTAAGCCGCCGGCACTAACACTTGAGAAAATTGTGTTTTGATCGGTTGCTGGTGGTACCCAAGCTGACACAAAGTAGTGTTGTAGCATTGCTGCCCAACCACCTAATGTTTTGTTGTCCAGATTTTTGTCAGCCATATCATCGAAGCTGTACTTTTCGTAACGGGTATCTGCTGTTGAGAATGCGCCGCCACGATAAGTTGGCATCATCATGCTGCTTTCGCTTTGCTTGATACTGTGTTTAATCTGACCGTACATCTGAACTTGTAGCTGGTTATCAGTGGTGTTGTTAACGACATAATCAACATCAATATTAAACTTACCACGATGGAAGATGAACATTTTTGTGTAAGTAGCACCATTTTCAGCCACATAGGTTAATGGCACCTCTAAGGTGTCTTGACTTGCTGCTAAGGTGTATTCGCGCGAAGCACTGTTGAAATTAGCCCGACCTTTAGCACTACTGTCGATACCATTACGACCGATAAGACCACTTTGAGCAATATAGTTAATATCTTTTGTTTGATCTAACAGTACAAATGGGTCGTTATTGTCAAGCTCAAGCTTATGTTCAACAAGAGCTGAATAAACAATATCACCACCAACAGGGTTAATTTTAATGATTAACTGGTCAGTGTTGACTGTGATGAGTTCCTTTGAATATGAAACAGCTGCTGGAAGTGCTGAATCAGCATCAGGCACATCAGAGCTGTGAGAATCTACACCAGATGAAGCGTTAACAACCGATGAAGATTGATCCGCAATAGCAGATTGTGGGTTTTGATCTGTCTGCCATTGTTGCCAGAGTAAAAAGCTGACAAGTAGCAGACCGATAAGAAATATATTGCGTTGAGATTCCATAGTCTATTTATTACACCTGTGTGTTTTTTGGGGGACGGGGTCAATACCGCCGGGATGTAAAGGATGACATTTTAGTATGCGCTGCGCTGCAAGCCAACTGCCTTTTACTGTTCCATGTAAATGAATAGCATCAATTGCATATGTGGAGCAAGTTGGATGAAAGCGGCATTTATTAGCCCCTAAAAAAGGACTAATAAGAATTTGGTAGCCACGAATCATAGTGGTAGTTAACCATTGTAACGGCGATTTATTTTTCGCCATAGTTTCTCTACCAGTTTATGGAGTTCTGCATTTTCCATCTCGACGACGCCATTTCTGACGAGCACAACGATATCAATAGCGGGGAGTTCGTGCTGATGCAAACGAAAATTATCTCTGATAATACGCTTAACCCTATTTCGTTGATGTGCTTTCTTTACAAAACGCTTAGCAACTGTAAGTCCAATACGAGGATGTTGCTCAGAGTTTGGAATTGCAAGTAAGGTTATTTCAGCCGAAGAAGCTTTGATTGGTTTTGAGAATACAGATTTGAATTGCGCGGGAGTTAACAAACGTAACTCCCGCGTAAAGTTGTAGCTAGTCGTCACCTTTTATTCTACTTAAATTAAGCAGAAAGGCGAGCACGGCCCTTGGCACGGCGACGAGCCAGTACCTTACGGCCGCCTACTGTAGCCATACGTGCGCGGAAGCCGTGAGAACGCTTGCGCTTTAGGGTGCTTGGTTGAAAAGTACGTTTACTCATTGTGGCAATCCGTCTTTGGTAGTTAACAATCCCTACACACAAAAAATTTGAGGTAAGGGCAAAAAAGAGGCCGAATTGTAATCACTTTACGTTTGCCAGTCAACAAGCAAAACCACCAAGTGATAAAAATATCGACAATTAAGTTTTATATCAGTTGTCGCGAAACACTATAAAGTGTGGATAACTCTGTGTATGAGCACTATATCTTGTGGATCTAGTGATCATTCGCTCGATCTGACAATGTTAATTATAGATCGATTTAGATCGCTTTATAAAGAGGGTTTTGGTGCTTTTTTTAAATAATGAGATCGCCAGCGATCTTTTTGGATCGACACTTAGCTAGTTAGATTATCTATCTGGGGATAAAACTATTATTAAAGGATAGCGATCATTGTGATCTCACTATAGAATAGCTTCTTTGGATGATCTTTTGGGGATAAGTACGTGGCGGTTTCATTTTGGCAGCAATGTATCGGGCGACTACAAGATGAGCTTTCTGCTCAACAATTCAGTATGTGGATCAGACCCTTGCAAGCAGAAATGGACGGAGATACGCTTGTTCTCTATGCGCCGAATCGTTTTGTGCTTGATTGGGTAAGAGATAAATACATCAATATTATTAATCAGTTCTTTACTGAACAGATGGGCAGCAATGCACCTAAATTGCGTTTTGATATTGGTAGTAAACCCTCAGCCCCTAAGCCAATTCAAGCGACAGCGGCAATGACTCGACCTAAACAGCAACAAAGTCCTGATAGAGGTAGAACCTCTTTTAATGTGACCCCAGAACCTGCAATTACCGCTAATCATCGAAGTAATATCAATCTTACTTATCAATTTGAGAATTTTGTTGAGGGTAAATCTAACCAACTAGGCAAAGCGGCTGCTATGCAAGTGGCTGAAAACCCAGGTGGTGCATACAATCCTCTTTTTTTATATGGTGGCACAGGTTTAGGGAAAACCCATTTATTACATGCAGTGGGTAATGGCATTATTAAAAATAATCCCAATGCTAAAGTGGTGTATATGCACTCAGAAAGATTTGTGCAGGACATGGTTAAAGCACTACAAAATAATGCGATCGAAGAGTTTAAACGCTATTACCGTAGTGTTGATGCCTTGTTTATCGATGATATACAATTTTTTGCCAACAAAGATCGCTCTCAAGAAGAATTTTTTCATACCTTTAATGCATTATTAGAAGGTAATCATCAGATCATTTTAACGTCGGATAAATATCCTAAAGAAATTGACGGTGTTGAAGATAGACTCAAATCTCGTTTTGGTTGGGGTCTTACGGTTGCGATTGAGCCACCAGAATTAGAAACTCGTGTGGCGATCTTGATGCGTAAAGCACAAGAGAGTGGTATCAATCTTCCTGATGAAGTGGCATTTTTTATTGCTAAACGGTTACGTTCAAATGTGCGAGAGCTTGAAGGCGCCTTGAATCGCGTTATTGCAAATGCTAACTTCACGGGTCGACCTATCACGATTGATTTTGTACGTGAAGCGTTAAGAGACCTCTTGGCTTTGCAAGAAAAATTGGTCACTATAGATAATATTCAAAAAACAGTCGCTGAATACTACAAGATTAAGATGGCTGATATGCTGTCTAAACGTCGTTCTCGTAGTGTTGCTCGCCCACGTCAAGTGGCGATGGCGCTGTCAAAAGAGCTAACCAACCATAGCTTACCCGAGATAGGGGATGCATTTGGTGGTCGTGACCATACAACAGTGCTACATGCTTGTCGTAAAATTGCACAGTTACGTGAAGAAAATCATGATATTAAAGAAGATTATGCTAACTTGATTCGTACGTTATCTTCATAAATCTGGGAAATTGGACTGATGAAATTTTCAATTGATAGGGACGCACTATTAAAACCTTTGCAACTGGTCACTGGCGCAGTAGAGAGAAGACATAATTTACCTATTCTAGCAAACCTACTGGTAGAAGTAAGTGCTCACTCACTTAAGATGACTGGCACCGATTTAGAAGTAGAATTGGTCGGTGAGGTTCAACTCGTAGGTGACGTCCAAGAGGGATGCACGACAATACCAGCTAAAAAATTTCTCGATATTGTTAAGTCACTACCAGATCAAGTCGAGCTTAAAATCGAGCAGCAGGAAAATCGCCTCTTACTCCGTTCTGGTCGCAGTCGATTTACCTTAGCAACATTGCCAGCGGAAGAGTTTCCTAATGTCGAGGCCTTTAAGCCTGACATTGAATTTACCATTAAGCAGGGAACACTAAAGTCTCTGATTGATGCGACTCAGTTTTCCATGGCAAATCAAGATGTACGTTATTACCTAAACGGTCTTCTATTTGAGACCGAAGGTAATTTATTACGCGCGATTGCAACAGATGGCCATCGGCTGGCACTCAGTCATCGTCAAATCGAAGATACCTTACCGACAAAGCAGGTCATTGTGCCACGTAAAGGTGTTGTTGAGCTTCAGCGTTTATTTGAAGGTGAAGATCTTGATATCACCATCGCCATTGGTGACAATGCAATTCGGGCAACCACAGCGAGTGCAGTGTTTACCAGCAAATTAGTCGATGGACGCTTTCCTGATTACCGTCGTGTACTACCAAAAGGCGGCGATAAAGTGGTTATTGCGGGCCGCAACCATCTGAAACAAGCTTTGTTGCGTGCGTCCATTTTATCAAATGAGAAATTCCGTGGCGTGCGTGTTCAACTTGAAAACAATTTGATTAAAATTACCGCCAATAATCCTGAGCAAGAAGAGGCTGAAGAAATCTTAGATGTGGAATATGAAAATACTCCACTTGAGATTGGCTTTAATGTCAGTTATTTACTTGATGTATTGAATAACTTAGCTTCTGATGATGTGCGAATTACTTTAATCGATGGTAATTCAAGTGCGCTAATTGAAAACCATATTGAAGAAAATTCCATGTATGTTGTCATGCCGATGAGACTGTAGGCTTTATTTTTGTGTGATTGCCTACTACCTATTAGCTAAAGGACTCAGCCTGATGCTTTGATGTGGCTTGAGTATATGCTAATCTTCTTAGCTGTTTTGTATTCTCAGCCCTTTGGCAACGTAAATGAGCCTGACACGTCTTCATATTGAAACATTTCGAAATATCAGTTCGGCTCAATTGCACCCAAGTGAGGGCTTAAACCTCATTTATGGCCAGAATGGCAGTGGCAAAACAAGTATTCTTGAAGCTATCTACTTTTTAGGTATGGGGCGCTCATTTAGAAGCCACCTGTCTCAACGAGTGATCCAACACCATGATGATAAGCTGACTCTGTTCGCTAATTTAAGCTTGCAAGAGCGTGAGAGTAAAATTGGCTTACGTCGATTTCGAAGTGGTGAAACAGAGGTCAAGATTAACGGTGATAAAATAAAGCGTTTATCTACCTTAGCCGAGACACTTCCAATTCAAGTTATTACTCCTGAGAGTTTTGCTCTGCTGTTCGAAGGTCCTAAATCGAGGCGTCAGTTTATCGATTGGGGGGCATTTCATAACGATAAAAACTTTCATTCAGCATGGGCCAATGTTAAAAGGATTTTAAAGCAACGTAATCAGCTACTTAAGAGCTCATCTCCCTATAGTCAAATTCAGTTTTGGGATAAAGAGCTGGTTCGATATTCCGAACTCGTTACTCAAATACGTAAACAATATGTAGACTCGTTAAATGAGCAACTTAAGGGTATAATCGGAGAGTTTTTACCTCATACCGAAGTAAAAGTTTCCTTTACTCGAGGTTGGGATGCTAAAACGGATTTTTGGCAACTACTAGAGGCGCAATATCCTCGGGATATTGCGGCAGGTAATACCAGTAGTGGCCCACATAAAGCTGATTTGCGGTTACGTGTGGGTACCTTACCAGTGCAAGATGCATTATCCCGAGGTCAGCTAAAATTGCTGGTCTGTGCATTACGTATTGCACAGGGGAAATTACTAAAAAAACAAACAGATAAAAACAGTATTTATCTGGTGGATGATCTTCCATCGGAGCTAGACGCAAAGCATAGGCAACTGTTGTTGCAGCAGTTAATGGATACCGGTGCACAAGTTTTTGTGACCGCTATTGATCCTGCAGCGATAGTCGATTCGTTAGCCACACCAATAAGTAAGATGTTCCATGTGGAACAAGGGTGTGTAACGGTAATAGATAAACTGATGAGAGAATAATATGTCAGAGAATAGTTACGATTCTTCGAGCATCAAAGTCCTAAAAGGTCTTGATGCGGTACGTAAAAGACCTGGGATGTACATCGGTGATACCGATGATGGCACAGGTCTGCACCACATGGTATTCGAAGTGGTCGATAACTCTATCGATGAAGCTTTAGCTGGCCATTGTAACGACGTTATCATCACTATCCATTCAGACGGCTCAGTTTCTGTTAAAGATGATGGACGTGGTATTCCTGTCGCGATACATCCTGAAGAGGGGGTTTCGGCTGCTGAAGTAATTATGACAGTATTGCACGCTGGCGGTAAGTTCGATGATAACTCTTATAAAGTCTCCGGTGGTCTTCATGGCGTTGGGGTATCGGTTGTCAATGCACTTTCTAGAAAGTTACAGCTAACCGTGCGACGTGACGGTAAGCTTTATGAACAATTTTACACACACGGCGTGCCGGATGAACCCATTAAAGAAATTGGTGATTCGACCTATACAGGGACTGAGTTACGTTTCTGGCCAAGTGAAGATACCTTTACAGATGTATTGTTTCATTTTGAGATTCTAGTTAAGCGTGTTCGAGAGTTATCCTTCCTTAATTCAGGGGTCGGTATTCGCTTAATTGACGAACGTGATAATAAAGATGAGTTTTTCAAGTATGAAGGAGGGATAAGTGCCTTTGTTGATTACTTAAATGTGAATAAGACTCCAGTAAACAAAGAAGTTTTTCACTTTATCCATGAACGTGATGACGGCATTACTGTTGAAGTCGCAATGCAGTGGAACGATGGATTCCAAGAGAATATTTTTTGTTTTACCAACAATATTCCCCAGCGTGATGGCGGTACTCACTTAGCAGGTTTTCGTGGCGCGTTGACGCGTAACTTAAACAATTACATGGAAAAAGAAGGGTATAACAAAAAGGGCAAAACCAGTGCAACTGGTGATGATGCCCGCGAAGGGTTAACCGCCGTTATCTCTGTTAAAGTGCCGGACCCTAAGTTCAGTTCACAGACCAAAGATAAATTAGTATCGAGTGAAGTGAAAACGGCTGTTGAGCAAACAATGGGTGAGCAGTTAGGTGACTACCTCATTGAACACCCAAATGAAGCTAAGTTGATTGTGGGTAAAATTATAGATGCCGCTCGTGCTCGTGAAGCGGCCCGTAAAGCTCGTGAAATGACACGTCGTAAAGGCGCACTAGATTTAGGTGGGTTACCCGGTAAGCTTGCAGATTGCCAAGAGAAAGACCCAGCACATTCAGAAATTTATATCGTGGAAGGAGACTCTGCTGGCGGTAGTGCTAAGCAGGGACGTAACCGTAAGAACCAAGCGATTCTCCCTTTAAAAGGTAAGATTTTAAATGTTGAGAAAGCTCGCTTCGATAAGATGCTGTCTTCTCAAGAAGTCGTCACGTTAATTACAGCCTTAGGGTGTGGTATTGGCCGTGATGAGTACGATCCAGACAAGACCCGCTATCATAATATCGTCATTATGACCGATGCCGATGTCGATGGATCGCACATTCGTACGTTATTGCTCACTTTCTTCTTCCGTCAAATGCCTGAGCTTATTGAGCGTGGTTATATTTACATTGCCCAACCACCTTTGTATAAAGTTAAAAAAGGCAAACAAGAACAGTATCTTAAAGATGATCCTGCGTTAACTGAATACTTGACGAACTTAGCTTTGGATGGTGGTGAGATCCATCCTTCAGCCAATGCGCCTGCTATGTCTGGAGCACCGCTGGAAAAATTGGTTTATCAATATCGTGAAGTGGAAGCGATTTTTGCACGTCTAGAACAACGTTATCCTAGTTTGCTCACTGAGCGTATGTTATATCATCCTGCACTGACTCATGACTTTTTAAGTGATGAGGCTCAGGTTCAACAGTGGTGTGATGGCTTTGTCGCTGATCTGACTGAGCGAGATTCAGGAGGTGTGCATTATAGTGCAGAGGCTTTTATGGATCCTGAGCGTAAATGTTACTTACCTAAAGTGACGATTCGTAAGCACGGGATAGACACTAACTTCCTGTTCACTTATGACTTCTTACATTCTCGTGATTATGATCTGATGGCCAAGTTAGCCCATGCCCTTGAAGGTCTTATTGAAGAGGGAGGGTTCGTTAAACGTGGCGAACGTATGAAGGAAGTGACCACTTTCGTTGAAGCACTTGACTGGTTAATGAGCGATTCTAAGCGTGGTCTGTATATTCAACGTTATAAAGGATTGGGTGAGATGAATCCTGAGCAGTTGTGGGAAACGACAATGGATCCAGAATCACGCCGCATGCTAGTGGTCACCATTGAAGATGCGATTGCCGCAGATCAACTATTTACTTGTTTGATGGGCGATCATGTTGAGCCACGTCGCGACTTTATCGAATCAAATGCCCTTAATGTGGCAAACCTAGATATCTAATTAATCGCCGTATTAAATTAGCAAAAAAGCCCTGAAGATATTCAGGGCTTTTTTTGTCTTATTTATAAATAACAACCATCCCAGAGATATAACCACTACCCACGGGAGCGGTACCATAAAACAAGATCCCAAAAACTTGGCTTGTAACCGTAACCGCTGTTTGATTACCAAGATTTACTTTCCCAACGTGTTTATTGGTAGCCGGGCTCTCAACCCAATTTAATCTATTTAAAGCACCTCCAAATCCATTTCCATCGTCTAATCCTACAATTGAACTAACATTTGCTAATACCATATTATCTGTGTAATCCCCTGTGTCACCGAGGTCTGATCCCTCTAGACCACCTGCGAGCAAGTTA